>CAXTPX010000435.1:0-3734 GCA_964246005.1 uncultured Burkholderiaceae bacterium
TGCAGGCCCGAGATCGAGACCAGGTGGCCGATGCCGGTGCGGTTGAAGACGGTCCAGTCGGATTGCGGAATGGAACGCTGGTCGCCGACGATCAGCGCGACGATCACGCCCGCGTAAGGCGCGCTTTCCGTGATCGGTCGGGCGCCGGCCAGCGCTGTCAGCACGCGATCGCGAAGATGCGCACGGGCGCGCTCGATCACGTGGTCGATGCTCCAGACGAACTCGTCGAGCTTGCGTGTCGCGGTGGCCTTCGATCCGGACGAGACGGCCTCTTCGTCGTCGTCGCCATCGACGGAATCGTCGGCACCCGGCCGCACCGAACCGGTCGCGCGTTGACCGTCCTCGAGCAGCCAGAACTCGTAGTCGAAGCCGGCCGGGTTGGCGCTGCCGTGCGGGCGCTTCAGTCGCACCGTCAGGCGCCAGCGCTGGCCCGGTCGGATGTCCGGAATCGATCCGTCGCCGACCGCGCCGGCGCCGCGGCCCGGCAGGTACCAACCGAGCGACAGATGCGACGGCACCGTCAACGGTCGCCCTCGCGCATCGAGCGACACGACCGACTCGACCACGAACGGGAAGCGCACGCCCCGTGGATCGAGACCGGGCAAAGCCGCGACGGTGCCGACCACCACGACATCGCGTCCCTCGAGCTCGTGCGGCAGCGTTTCGGTCAGGCGCTGGTCCGCGCGCCACGACGACCACGTGAAGCCCGCGACCAGCGCCGCACCGACAATGACGGCTCGCAGCACCGCGTGTCGGACGGCGTCGATCCACGCGCTGCCGATGGCGTGACGACCGCGCGCGAGTCGGGCCGAAGCACGTTCGGCGAGGACCATGACCAGCACGGCGATGACGATGCCGCCGAGCGCGATGCGACCGTCGATCAGCGCGGCCTGTTGCTGCAGCCACCAGGCGCCCGCGACGAAAGCGATGCACGCGATTCGCACGGCGCGTCGCGACGAACGGTCTTACTAGGACGCGGAGACGACGGGCTGTCCGTGCGACAGGACTTCGGCGAGCCGAGGCAGGACCGCACGCGCGTTGCGTGTCGTCTGCTCGGCGAGGTCGCCGAGGGTCGTTTCGCGCAAGGCTGCAATCTCCGCCGCGATGCGCGGCAGCTCTGCGGGTGAATTGCGACCGGCCTTGCCGTCCGGCCCGCGAAGCCAAGACGGTGCGATGTCCGGTGCATCGGTCTCGAGCACCAGCGCATCGGCCGGCAGGTCGCGAGCCAGCGCCCGGATGCGCAATGCTCGCTCGAACGTGGACGCGCCGCCGAAGCCGAGCCCGAAGCCGAGCGCCCGATAGTGATCGGCCTGCTGTCGGCTGCCGTTGAACGCATGCGCGATCCCGGTCGACCGCGGGTCGCGATGGCGTCGAACGCGCCGCAGGGCGGCCAGCACCTGGTCCTGCGCGCGACGCACGTGCAGCAGCACCGGCAGGTCGAAGTCACGGGCGATCTTCAATTGCTCGTCGAGGAACCACGTCTGTCGTGCCACGGCATCGGGCGTCGTCAGCGTCGGCACGAACAGGTCGAGGCCGATCTCGCCGATCGCGACGAAGCGCGGATCGTCGAGCGCGATCGTGACCGCTGCGCGCAGCGTTGCGATGTCGTCTTCACGGGCCCCGGGCGTCAGCATCGGGTGGATGCCGAGCGCGTAGCAACCGCCGGCAGTGGCGCGCGCGAGCTGCGCCACGGTGTCGAAGTTCGACACGGCGATGGCCGGGATGACGATCGCCCCCACGCCGTTCGCTGCAGCGACCGCCTGCACGACCTCGCGATCGCGATCGAATTCCGCGGCGTCGAGGTGGCAGTGGGTGTCGATGACGAGCGGTTGGGGCATGCGGCGATCTTCGCATCGAAGGTCCGTCACGACATCGGCGGAACGGATGAATCCCCGTGCGTCGCCGGTTTCAGCCCGTCAATCGCCCGTCCTGCAACGACATCGTCCGCTCCATCTTCGCGGCCAGCCCGAGGTCGTGCGTCACCACGACGAAGCTCGTCCCGAAGTTCGCATTGAGCTCCATCATCAGCGCGAAGACCTCGGCGGCGGTACCGCGGTCGAGGTTGCCGGTCGGTTCGTCGGCCAGCACGCACGCCGGCCGCGTCACCAGTGCCCGCGCGAGCGCGGCGCGCTGGCGTTCGCCACCGGACAATTCGCCGGGACGGTGATGCACGCGATGCGCGAGCCCGACGCGGTCGAGCATCGCCTTCGCCTGATCGCGCGCTTCACCCGTCGACAGGCGTCGGATGCGGAGCGGCATCGCGACGTTGTCGAGCGCGCTGAACTCCGGCAGCAGGTGATGGAACTGGTAGACGAAGCCGAGGCGGCGGTTGCGCACGTCGCCGCGCGCGACTTCCGACAGCGACGAGAAGTCGCGACCGTCGATCGCGACGCTGCCCGACGTCGGCGTGTCGAGCCCGCCGAGCAGATGCAGCAACGTGCTCTTGCCCGACCCCGACGCGCCGACGATCGCGACCGTCTCGCCGGTGCGGATCGCGAGCGTCACATCGCGCAACACGTGGACGGCCGTGGTGCCGGTGCCGAACGATTTCGCGAGCCGGTCGCTCTTCAGCACTTCGGCTGCGACCACAGGACCCGCCTCACTCATAGCGCAGCGCCTGTGCCGGTTCGATGCGCGCGGCACGCCAGCTCGGATACAGCGTCGCGACGAACGACAGGAACACCGACACGCAGCCGATCGTGACGACGTCCGACAGCTGCAGGTCCGACGGCAACGAGCTGACGAAATAGATGTTCTGCGGCAGGAACGCCACGTGGAACGCGCGCTCGATGAACGAGACGACGTGGCCGACGTTGAGCGCGAGCACGATGCCGAGCACGACACCGATGAAACAGCCGAGGAGGCCGATCAGCGCGCCCTGCACGACGAAGATCGCGAGCACCGATCGCGGCGCGGCGCCGAGCGTCCGCAGGATCGCGATGTCCGCCTCCTTGTCGCGCACGCTCATCACCAGCGACGACACGAGGTTGAACGCGGCCACCGCGATGATCAGCGCGAGGATGATGAACATCATCCGTTTCTCGAGTTGCACGGCCGAGAACCAGCTGGCGTTCTGCTGCGTCCAGTCGCGCACCAGCACGTCCTGGTCGAAGAGGCGCACGAGCTGGCGCGTGACGTCTGGCGCGGCCTGCATGTCGGCGAGCTTCAACCGGATGCCGGTGTAGTGCTCGAGGCGATAGAGCTTGGTCGCATCGTCGATGTCGATCAGCGCGAGCGAGCTGTCGTACTCGTAGTGGCCGCTCGCGAAGACGCCGACGACCGTGAACGACTTCAGCCGCGGCACGACGCCGGCCGGCGTCACGATGCCCTGCGGCGCGAGCACGTTGACCTTGTCGCCGACGCGCACGCCGAACGATCGCGCGAGCTCGCTGCCGAGCACGATGCCGAAACCGCCGGGCACGAGGTCGCTCAACTTGCCGGCCTTCATCTCGCTCGCGATGTCCGAGACCCTCGCTTCGTCCTCGGGCTGCACGCCGCGGATCAGCACGCCGCGCACGACGTCGTCGCGCGTCACCATCGCCTGGCCCTGCACGTACGGCGCCACCTCGCGCACTTCCGGAACCCGGCGGGCCTCGGCGGCGAGCGCGTGCCAGTCGGTGATGCCGACCTCGGGGTTATAGACCTCGACGTGCGACAGCACCGACAACATGCGGTCGCGCACCTCCTTCTGGAAGCCGTTCATCACCGACAGCACGACGATCAGCGCCGCGACG
>CAXTPX010000436.1:0-3729 GCA_964246005.1 uncultured Burkholderiaceae bacterium
ACGCTGTTCATGCGGCGCAGGCCGAGGCCGCGCACGGTCGCGCGATGCGACTCGCGCGTGCCGTTGATGCTCTTGAACAGCGTCACGGTGACGGTCTTGCCGTCCTTCGGTGCGTCGGTCGTCTTGGCTTTGGTCGTCATGGTGATCTCTCGAATGTCGTGCACCGGCTCAGGTCGTCAGCTCTTCGACCGACTTGCCGCGCTTCGCGGCGATCTCGGCCGGCGTGGTCATCGTCTGCAGGCCGTTCAGCGTGGCGCGAACGAGGTTGTACGGGTTGGTCGAGCCGAGGCTCTTCGCGACGACGTTGGTCACGCCGATCGCTTCGAAGATCGCGCGCATCGGACCGCCGGCGATCACGCCGGTACCGTCCTTGGCCGGCGTCATCAGGACCGTCGACGCGCCGTGCTTGCCGGTCACGGTGTGCTGCAGCGTGTTGCCCTTCAGCGAGACCTTGAACATCTTGCGGCGTGCTTCTTCCATCGCCTTCTGCACGGCGACCGGCACTTCACGCGCCTTGCCCTTGCCCATGCCGATGCGACCATCGCCGTCGCCCACGACTGCCAGCGCCGCGAAGCCGAGAATGCGACCGCCCTTGACGACCTTGGTCACCCGATTGACCGCGATCATCTTCTCGCGCATGCCGTCGTCGCGTTCTTCGCCGATCGGGGTCTTAGCTTGAATCCGTGCCATCTCTTCGTTTCCCTATTCACCGTCTCTCCCGCGAAGGCGGGAGCCCAGTGTCGTGAACCACCAAGTCGCTGGGTCCCCGCTTCCGCGGGGACGACGAACTAAATCCTCAGAACTTCAACCCCGCTTCACGTGCCGCATCGGCCAACGCCTTCACGCGACCGTGGTACCGGAAGCCACCGCGGTCGAACGCCACCGTCTCGACGCCGACTTCCCTGGCCTTCTCGGCCACGCGCTTGCCGACCGCTGCAGCGGCGCTGATGTTGCCGCCCTTGCCGCTCTTGTCGGACAGTTCCTTGCGCATGTCGGCCTCGACCGTCGACGCGCTCGCCAGGACCTTCGTGCCGTCGCCCGAGACGATCGTCGCGTAGATGTGCTGGTTGGTGCGATGCACGGCCAGACGCGTGACGCCCAGTTCGGCGATCTTCAGGCGGGTCTGGCGCGAGCGGCGCAGTCGCGATGCTTTCTTGTCCATGATCGAAATTCTCTGTTCGGTTCCGTATCGGTTCGGTCGGGTGCGGCGGGACGTCACCCGCCGCGCGTGCCGGGCGCTGCTCTACTTCTTCTTCGTTTCCTTGATCACGACCTTCTCGCCGACGTAGCGCACACCCTTGCCCTTGTACGGCTCGGGACTGCGATACGCGCGGACTTCGGCTGCGACCTGGCCGACCTGCTGGCGGTCCGAGCCCTTGATGACGATCTCGGTCTGCGTCGGCGTCTCGCACCGGACGCCCGTGGGCATCTGATGCACCACCGGATGCGAGAAGCCGAGCGACAGGTTCAGCTTGTCGCCAGCGGCCTGCGCCCGATAACCGACGCCGACCAGGGCCAACCGCTTTTCGAAGCCGGTCGTGACGCCGGTCACCATGTTCGCGACGAGCGCGCGCATCGTGCCGGACATCGCGTTCGCCTCGCGGCTCTCGCCCAACGCCTCGAACGTCAGCTGACCGTCGTTCTGAACGACCTTGACGAGCGGATGCGCGCGCTGCGTCAGCGAACCGAGCGGGCCCTTCACGCCGATCGTCTCGGGCGACACGTTGATCTCCGCGCCCTTGGGCACGACGATCGGATTCTTACCAACACGGGACATCGCGAACTCCTGTCAGCTGTTCTGGTGCTTGCGCGGCGTCAGGCCACGTAGCAGATGACTTCACCACCGACGCCGGTCGAGCGCGCCTTGCGGTCGGTCATCAACCCTTGCGACGTCGACACGATTGCGATGCCGAGACCGTTCATCACGACCGGGATCGCATCGCTGGCCTTGTAGATGCGCAGGCCGGGACGCGACACGCGGTCGAGGCGCTCGATGACCGGGCGACCCGCGTAGTACTTGAGGCCGACCGTCAGTTCGGCCTTGCCGCCGGCTTCGGTCACCGAGTAACCCTCGATGTAGCCCTCGTCCTTGAGGACGTTGGCGATGGCCACCTTCACCTTGGATGAAGGCATTACCACCTCGGTCTTCTCGACGCGCTGCGCGTTACGAATACGCGTCAGCATGTCGGCGATGGGGTCACTCATGCTCATATCGAATCTCTCCTGGTGCCTGTCGGCAGCCGCCGCGTGCTCGAGGCACGCGACCTACAATGTTTGGTGCGATGTCCGCGACGCGTCCGGATGAACCCGTCGAAGACGAAAGCGCGTGCTTACCAGCTCGCCTTGGTCAGACCGGGGATCTCGCCCCGCATCGCGGTCTCGCGAACCTTCGTCCGCGCGAGACCGAACTTGCGATACGTGCCGCGGGGCCGACCGGTGATCGCGCAACGATTGCGTTGACGCGTCGGGTTGGCATTGCGCGGCAGTTGCTGCAGCTTGAGGCGCGCTTCGTAGCGATCCTCGTCCGACTTGCTCTCGTCGGCGATGGCCGCCTTCAATTCGGCGCGCTTCGGTGCATACTTCTTCACCAGCATCGCGCGCTTCTTCTCACGATTGATCAGCGACATTTTCGCCACGGTCTCTACCTTCGCGTCAGTTCTTGAACGGAAATTTGAATGCCTGCAGCAACGCCTTCGCCTCTTCGTCGTTCTTGGCGGTGGTGGTGATGCTGATGTTCATGCCACGGATGGCGTCGATCTTGTCGTACTCGATCTCGGGAAAAATGATCTGTTCCTTGACACCGATGTTGTAGTTGCCACGGCCATCGAACGCACGACCCGAGATGCCCCGGAAGTCGCGCACCCGCGGCAAGGCAACGGTCACGAAGCGGTCGAGGAACTCGAACATGCGGGCGCCGCGCAGCGTGACCATGCAGCCGATCGGATAGCCCTCGCGGATCTTGAAACCGGCGATCGGCTTCTTCGCTTTCGTGATGACGGGCTTCTGGCCGGCGATCTTGGTCATGTCGCCGACGGCGTGTTCGATGACCTTCTTGTCCGCGATCGCTTCGCCGACGCCCATGTTGAGCGTGATCTTCGTGATGCGCGGAACCTGCATCACCGACTTGTAGCCGAACTTTGCGGTCAGGTCGCCGACGACCTTCTCGCGATAGAACTGTTGTAGACGCGCCATGGTGCTTCCCCTGTCTTAGGCAGAAACCGCGTCGCCGCTGGAGCGGAACACGCGAATCTTCTTGCCGTCCTTCGTCGTGATGCCGACGCGATCGGCCTTGCCGGACTTCGCGTTGAAGAGCGCCACGTTCGAGATGTCGATCGGCATCGTCTTGTCGACCACGCCGCCGGTCTGGCCCTTCATCGGATTCGGCTTCTGGTGCTTCTTGACGGTGTTCACGCCTTCGACGAGAAGGTGCGTCGCATCCACACGTTGCAACACCGTGCCGCGCTTGCCCTTGTCTTTGCCGGTGATGACGATGACTTCGTCACCCTTGATGATCTTGTCCATGACGTTCCCGAATCAAAGAACTTCGGGCGCGAGCGACACGATCTTCATGAACTTCTCGGTCCGCAGCTCGCGCGTGACCGGTCCGAAGATGCGCGTGCCGATCGGCTCGAGCTTGTTGTTGAGCAGCACCGCGGCGTTGCCATCGAACTTGACGAGCGATCCGTCGCCGCGCCGGACACCCTTCGCCGTCCGCACGACCACGGCCTT
>CAXTPX010000437.1:0-3703 GCA_964246005.1 uncultured Burkholderiaceae bacterium
ACGCTGCTGCCGACGTTCTACTTCAGGAATGCGAACCAGGCGGCTTTCTTCTTCGGTCAACCGCTCCAGGTCGCGTCGCGCATCCGGGACTGGTTCGTCGGTGGCGAGATCTACGTCCACCTCGGCGTGACGTTGCTCGAGACGGTGCTCGCGTTCGTCTTCGGTACGCTGCTCGGGCTCGCGCTCGGCCTGTGGCTCGCGCTCGCGCCGACGGCGGCGGCCATCCTCGACCCGTACATCAAGGGCGCCAACGCGATGCCGCGCGTGATCCTCGCGCCGATCTTCGCCGTGTGGTTCGGCCTCGGCATCGGCTCGAAGGTGGCGCTCGGCATGACGCTGGTGTTCTTCGTCGTCTTCTTCAACGTGTTCCAGGGCGTGCGCGAAGTGAGTCCGGTCGTGCTCGCGAACGCGCGCATGCTGGGTGCGAACCGTCGCCAGTTGTTGCGGAGCGTCTATCTGCCGAGCGCGACGAGCTGGGTGTTCTCGTCGCTGCACACGTCGGTCGGGCTCGCATTCGTCGGCGCGGTCGTCGGCGAGTATCTGGGCTCGGCCCGCGGCGTCGGCTACCTGATCCTCCAGGCCGAAGGCAGCTTCGACATCGACACGGTCTTCGCGGGCATCGTCGTGCTGACGGTGTTCGCGCTGCTGCTCGACGCGCTGGTCGGCGTGGTCGAGCGGCGGTTGATGAAGTGGCAGCCGAAGAGCGGCGAGACCGAGAGGCTGTGAGCCGGGCGGCTACTGCATCTTCGCGATCAGCTTCTCGAGCTTGATCGCATCGGCCGCGAACGTCCGGATGCCTTCGGCGAGCTTCTCGGTCGCCATCGCATCGTCGTTCATGTCGAAGCGGAAGCGCGACTCGTCGTAGAGGCGCGCCTCGAACGCCTGCTGGCGCGCCGCGTCGGCGTAGAGATGCGGGACGACCTTCGCATCGCTCTCGGTGAGCTTCTTCAGGAGGTCGGGACTGATCGTCAGCAGGTCGCAGCCCGCGAGGGCGAGCACCTGGTCGACGCTGCGAAAGCTCGCCCCCATGATCTGCGTCGCGTAGCCGAGCTTCTTGAACGCGACGTAGACGCCGCGCACGAAGAGCACGCCCGGGTCCTGCTCGGGCTCGTAGCCGGCCTTGCCTTCGGCCTTCTTGAACCAGTCGGTGATGCGACCGACGAACGGGGAAATCAGCGTCGCCCCGGCCTCGGCGGCCTCGATCGCCTGCGGCATCCCGAACATCAGCGTCATGTTCACGTGGATGCCTTCGCGCTCGAGGATCTCGGCCGCGCGGATGCCTTCCCAAGTCGACGCGATCTTGATCAGCACGCGATCGCGTTCGATGCCGTGGGTCTTGTACAGCGCGAGGATGTGGTGCGCCTTCGCGATCGTCGCCGCCGTGTCGAACGACAGGCGCGCATCGACTTCGGTGGACACCCGGCCCGGCACGATCTCGAGAATCTTTGCGCCGAACGCGATCAGCAGATGGTCGATGACGTCGGCCGCTTCGGCATTCGCGTTGTCCTTCACCACGCCCTCGACCAGTGACTTGTAGGCGTCGTTGCCGACCGCCTTCAGGATCAGCGACGGATTCGTCGTCGCGTCCTGCGGCATGAAGTCGCGCATCGTCTCGAAGTCGCCGGTATCGGCGACCACCGTCGTGTACTGCTTGAGCTGATCGAGTTGGTTCATCGTATTTCCGAGTGGGTGTGCATACGGGGCCGCCGTGCCGGTGCGAGGTCGTGCGCCCGGAGCGACACGGTATAATCCGAAAGTTTATCTTCAGCCGCCGACCGTCCCGCGATCGCTTTCAAGATTGCGATCCGAGCGCGCCGATCCGCGCAGCCTCGCATCGACTACGGTACGCCTCGCGGGCGCGTCCAGTCGCAGTTCGATGCGATGTCGCGATCGTCCGGACGTCGGCCATGACAGGGGTTGTTTTTGCTGCCGACCGATTTCTTTCCCGCCGATCCACATTCGAGCGGGGTGGCATTGCTCGCGCTCGCCGATGGAACGGTGTTTCGCGGTGCCTCGTTCGGTGCGACCGGCCGGGCGATCGGCGAAGTCGTCTTCAACACGGCGATGACGGGCTATCAGGAGATCCTGACCGATCCGAGCTATGCGCGTCAGATCGTCACGCTGACCTATCCGCATATCGGCAACACCGGCACCAACGACGAGGACGTCGAGGCGAGGCGAGTGTACGCGGCCGGCCTCGTGATCCGGGACCTGCCGCGAATGGCGTCGAACTTCCGCTCGCAGCGCAGCCTGTCGAACTACCTGAAGGCCGAGGGATGCGTCGCGATTTCCGGGATCGACACCCGCAAGCTGACCCGCCTGTTGCGCACGAAGGGTGCGCAGAACGGCGCGATCGTCGCGGGAGGCGCGGGCGACGGGGACGACGTCGACGAGGCGCTCGCACTGGCCCGCAGCTTCCCCGGCCTCGCCGGTCTCGATCTCGCGAAGGTGGTCGGCGTCGAACAGCGCTACGACTGGACCGGCTCGGTCTGGAAGCTCGGCGGCGCGCGGGCGGACCCCCTGCCGGGCCGTTTCCATGTCGTCGCGTTCGACTACGGGATCAAGCAGAACATCCTTCGGATGCTGACCGGGCGTGGTTGCCGCGTCACGGTGCTCCCCGCGCAGTCGACGGCGGACCAGGCGCTCGCCCTGCAACCCGACGGTATCTTCCTCGCCAACGGTCCCGGCGATCCGGAGCCGTGCGACTACGCGATCGACGCGACGCGCACGCTGATCGAGCGCGGCATCCCGACCTTCGGCATCTGTCTCGGTCACCAGATCATGGCGCTCGCGTCGGGCGCGAAGACGCTGAAGATGAAGTTCGGGCACCACGGCGCGAATCATCCGGTGCAGGACCTCGAGACGCGGCAGGTGCTGATCACGTCGCAGAACCACGGCTTCGCGGTCGACGCCGACACGTTGCCGGCGAACTGCAAGGTCACGCACGTATCGCTCTTCGACGGCTCGCTGCAGGGCTTCGCGCGGACCGACCGGCCGGCGTTCTGCTTCCAGGGGCATCCGGAAGCGAGCCCCGGGCCGCACGATGTCGGCTATCTCTTCGACCGCTTCGTGGCATCGATGGAAGCGGCGCGTGGCTGAACGCGCCCCGATCGGCACGTTGCAGCTGGTCGAAGGGGTCGAGTCCCGGATCTTCGTCGTGCGTGGCTCGCGCGTCATGTTGTCGCACGATCTCGCGGATCTCTACGGCGTGCCCACGAAAGCGTTGCTGCAAGCGATGCGTCGCAATGTCGAGCGCTTTCCGGAGGACTTCACGTTCCAGCTCAGCGGCGAAGAGTTCGCGAACCTGAGGTCACAGGTTGTGACCTCAAACCGTGGCGGGGGCGCTATCGGCCCTATGCCTTCACCGAGCAGGGCGTCGCGATGCTGTCGAGCGTCCTGCGGAGCGATCGCGCCGTCGCGGTCAACATCGAAATCATGCGGACCTTCGTCAAGCTGCGGTCGATGCTCGAATCGAACAAGGAGCTGGCCGGGAAGCTCGCGACGCTCGAGCGCAAATACGACGACCAGTTCCGCGTCGTCTTCGACGCGATCCGCGAGTTGATGAACCCACCGCCATCGTCGAAGAAGAAGCGCATCGGCTTCATCCAGGACTGATCGATCGACCAAAGCCATGCCCAAGCGCACAGACCTCCGTTCCATCCTCATCATCGGCGCCGGCCCGATCGTCATCGGCCAGGCCTGC
>CAXTPX010000438.1:0-3697 GCA_964246005.1 uncultured Burkholderiaceae bacterium
TCGACCTACACCAGCCGATCGTGTGCATCTGCCATCACGGTGCCCGCAGCATGCAGGTCGCGGGCTTCCTCGCCGCACGCGGCGCGGGCGACGTGCACAACCTCACCGGCGGCGTCGCGGCGTGGGCGCATCAGGTCGATGCGGCGTTCCCGACCTACTGACGGGCCCGATCATTCCAGTGAGCACTCGATGCCGGCTGTTGCACACCCCCGTCCGATCGGACCGATGCGGATGAAGTCGTCTGCAATCACAGCCTTGCTGGTCATGGCGGCGCTGACCGGCCGCGTCGCTGCGGCCGACCTGATCGAGACCTATCGCGACGCGGCGGCCAACGATGCGCAGTACGCGTCGGCCCGGAACGCGTTGCTCGCGGGTCGCGAGCGTCTGCCGCAAGGACTGTCGCTGCTGTTGCCGCAGATCCTCGCGACCGGTTCGGGGTCGCGCGTCAACACCGAGATCAGCCAGCCGCAGCCGTTCGGCGGCTTCAACGCGACGTACAACCAGCGCTCGTACACGGTGTCGCTGACGCAGCCGCTGTTCCGCTGGGCGAACTTCCAGCAGTACGAGCAGGGCAAGCTCTCGGTCGTGCAGTCCGAGGCGCAGTTCGCGCAGGCGCAGGAGGATCTGATCGTGCGCGTCGTGCAGGCCTACACCGACGTGCTGTACGCCGAGGACAGCATCAACTACATCGTCGCGCAGAAGGCCGCGGTCAGCGAACAGCTCGCGTCGGCCAAGCGCAACTTCGAGGTCGGCACCACGACCATTACCGACACCAACGAGGCGCAGGCCAAGTACGACCTGTCGATCGCGCAGGAGATCCTAGCGCGGAGCAACCTCGACATCGCGTTGTCAGCGCTGCAGCAGATCATCGGCAAGCCGCCCGGCAACCTTGCGCCGCTGGTGCGCGACGTGGACCTGACGCAACCCGAACCGCGCGAGCTCGATCCGTGGGTGGCGTCGTCCGAAGGCCAGAACTACGTCGTCGCGCAGAACCAGGCCAGCCGCGAGATCGCGCGTCGCCAGATCCAGGTGGAACGTGCCGGTCACTACCCGACCGTGGATCTCGTCGCCTCGCGCAGCTACAGCTTCGCGCCGCCGTCGATCTCGACGTTCAGTTCGCAGACGAACAACGCGATCGGCGTGCAGCTGAGCGTGCCGATCTACTCGGGCGGTTACACCTCTTCGAAGGTGCGCGAGGCGATCGCGCTCGCCGACCGTGCCGACAACGACCTCGACTTCGCGCGGCGTACGGCCGCGCAGAACGCGCGCCAGGCCTACTTCGGCGTCACGAGCGGGCTCGCGCAGGTGAAGGCGCTGCGCGCGGCCGAGGTGTCGAGCCAGAGCGCGCTCGACTCGAACAAGCTCGGTTACCAGGTCGGCGTGCGGACCAACATCGACGTGCTCAACGCGCAGCAGCAACTGTTCCAGACGCAACGAGATCTCGCCCGGGCGCGCTACGACACGTTGTTGAACGGATTGCGGCTGAAGTCGGCGGCGGGTTCGCTGACCGAGGAGGACCTCGTGCGCATCAACGTGCTGCTGCGGCATTGAGCGCGTGAACATAGCGGACCTTCGCACCACCTATCGTCGCGCGACGCTGGCCGAGGCCGATGTCGACGACGATCCGTTCCGGCAATTCGAGGGATGGCTCGACCAGGCCATCGCGGCGCAGGCGCTCGAGCCCACCGCGATGACTTTGGCGACGGTCGACGCGGAGCGGCGGCCGTCGGCTCGCGTGGTGCTGCTGAAGGGATTCGATACCGACGCGGCGCCGGCCGGTGCATCGGGCCGTGGCTTCGTGTGGTACACGAACTACGAGAGCCACAAGGGACGGGATCTCGCGGTCAATGCGGACGCGGCGCTGTGTTTCTTCTGGCCCGAGCTGGAGCGGCAGGTGCGGGTCGAGGGTCGGGTCGAGCGGGCGTCGGCCGACGAGTCGGATCGCTACTTCGCGTCGCGTCCGGTGGCGTCACGGGTCGGAGCGTGGGCGTCGCCGCAGAGCGAGACGATCGAATCGCGCGGGGTGATCGAGGTCCGGGAGCGGGAGATCGCGGAGCGCTTTGCGCTCGTCGCCGACGAGGACGCGAGCATTCCGAGACCGCCGCATTGGGGCGGTTATCGCTTGGTGCCAGGGCTGATCGAGTTCTGGCAAGGGCGGCCCTCGCGGTTGCACGATCGAATCGTGTATCGAGGCGGTGACCGCGAGTGGATTCGGAGTCGGCTGGCGCCTTGACGCACCGTCGTTCCCGCGCGGGCGGGAACCCAGCGGCGTTGGGTGTGCAGACCAAGCAACGACACTGGGTTCCCGCTTTCCTGGAACGACGGCTGGGTCCCCGCTTTCGCGGGAACGACGGCTGGGTTTCCGCTTTCGCGGGAACGACGGTGCTTCGAGATTGCCGCTTGCCAAGACGATGCAGCGCTCACCCCGCATCCAGCCCGTCCTGTACCTGCTCCGCCGCCCGCAACACCGCCCTCGCCTTGTTCTCCGTCTCCTGCCACTCCATCTCGGGCACCGAGTCGGCGACGATGCCGGCCGCCGCCTGGACCGCGAGCATCCCGTTCTTCACGACGCCGGTGCGGATCGCAATCGCCAGGTCCATCTCGCCCGAGAAGCTGAGATAACCGCACGCGCCGCCGTACAGGCCCCGCTTCGTCGGCTCCAGCTCGTCGATGATCTCCATCGCCCGCACCTTCGGCGCGCCCGACAACGTGCCGGCCGGGAACGTCGCCTTCAGCACGTCGATCGACGTCAGCCCCGGCTTCAGCCGCCCCTCGACCGACGACACGATGTGCATCACGTGCGAGTACTTCTCGACCGCGAGCTGCTCGGTCACCTTGACGCTGCCGATCTCCGCGATGCGGCCGACGTCGTTCCGCGCGAGGTCGATCAGCATCACGTGTTCGGCGATCTCCTTCGGATCCGCGAGCAGCTCCTTCGCGAGCGCCACGTCCTGTGCCGGCGTCGCCCCCCGCGGCCGCGTGCCGGCGAGCGGGCGGATCGTCACGATCGTGTCGTTGCCTTCGACGCCATCCGGCTTCGCGCGCAACTCGTGCCGTACCAGGATCTCCGGCGACGACCCCACCACGTGGAAATCGCCGAAGTTGTAGAAGTACAGGTACGGCGACGGATTCAGCGAGCGCAGCGCGCGGTACAGCGTCAGCGGCGCGTCGCGGAACGGCATCACGATGCGCTGGCCGATCTGCACCTGCATCACCTCGCCCGCCTCGATCATCGCCTTGGCCTCGCCGACCGCCGCGAGGTAATCGTCCTTCGCGAAGCCGCGGTGCGCCTCGGTCCGCATCGAAGGCTGGCTGTACGGCACGTCGACCGGCCGCCGCAGTCGATCGCGCAATTCGCGCAGCCGCGACTTCGCGCGCCCGTACGCCTCGGACTTCGTCGGATCGGCATACACGATCACGTAGATCTTGCCGGCCAGGTTGTCGATGACCACGACCTCCTCGGTCAGCAGCAGCAGGATGTCGGGCACGTCGAACGGGTCTGCGCCGTCGATCGTTGCGGAATCAACGACTTTCGCGCCGGCGATCAACCGCGGTTCGATGTGTCGCGCGACGTCGTAGCCGAAATAGCCGGCGAGCCCGCCCGCGAATCGCGGCAGTCCCGGCCGCACCGCGACCCGGAAGCGGTCCTTGAAGGCCGCGACGTTGTCGAGCGGATTGCCGCCCACCGACTCGCCGC
>CAXTPX010000439.1:0-3693 GCA_964246005.1 uncultured Burkholderiaceae bacterium
GAATGGATCGAATGCGGGTCGGGCAGTTTCAGCTCGATCACGAGCAGCGTCATCGCGACGGCGAAGATGCCGTCGGTGAGCCCCTCGACCCGATGCTTGCTCCACAGCGAGGCGGCGTGCGTCGGATGCGGCAGCGGCTCGTTCATGCGGGTTCTCCGATCGGAATGATTCGATGCCCGAGCCGCTCGGCGTAAGCGCGGCCGTCGAGCCGGTCGCCGTCGATCGATACCGCGACGAGGTCGAGCCAGCGCCCGTCGCCGCACCGGACGTGGCAGCCGGTCGCGTCGCTCACCAGCACGGGTCCGGTCTCGACGGCCTCGTCGCGTCGATCGGCGACGCGGGTGCGCTCGATCGTGACAGGCACGCCCTCGATCGACGTCGTCGCGCCCGGATAGGGGGGCGCCACCGCACGCACCAGGTCGTGAACGGCCTTCGCGTCGCGGGTCCAGTCGATGCGCCCGTCCTCGGCCTTGCGGCCGCCGAAGTACGAGCCGCGCGACACGTCGTTTTCCATCCGGAATGGCACGCCGTCGATCAGGTCGGGCAGCACGCGCCACAACGTCTGCTCGGCCGCGACCGTGACCTTGACGAAGACCTCGTGCGCGGTGTCGTCGGGCAGGATCGGCACGGTCGTCTGGCCGACGATGGCGCCGGCATCGGGCTTCGCGGTCATCTCGTGCAGCGTGGCGCCGGTCTCGGTCTCGCCGTGGAGGATCGCCCAGTTGATCGGCACGCGCCCGCGGTACTTCGGCAGCAGCGAGCCGTGCATGTTGTAGGCGCCGCGCCATGCGAGCGCGAGCAGCGCGGTCGGCAGCATGCTGCGGAAGTAGAACGAGAAGAGGAAATCGGGCGTCGCACTCGCCACCGCGTCGTGCAGGGCGGTCGCATCGAGGTCCTCGGCGAACCGGACGTCGATGCCGCGGATCGCCGCCTCGTCGTGGACGCTGCCGAACCAGATGGTCTCGCTCGGATTGTCGCGATGCGTGATGACCCGCTTCACGTCGACACCGCGCGCGAGCAGCGTCAGGAGGCAACGGACGCCGACGTTGTGGTACGCGAACACGACGGCCGATGGTCGCGCGGTCGTCCTGACGGGAGTCATCGAGGCGGCGACTCGTCGCGGCTTCGTTCGAGCACGCCCTGCACGACCCAGCGCGGCCGACCGCGCACTTCCTCGTAGATGCGGCCGATGTATTCGCCGAGGAGGCCGATGCCGAGCAGCGTGACGCCGATCAGGAAGAACGCGATGCCGAACAGCGTGAAGAGACCTTCGGCTTCCGGTCCCATGAAGATGCGTCGCAGCGCCAGCACGAGGACCAGCAACGCCGACCCCGCCGACAGCAGCGCTCCGAACAGCGAGAAGAGTTGCAGCGGCACGACCGAGAAGCCGGTCACGAGATCGAAGTTGAGGCGGATCAGCGCGTACAGCGAATACTTCGATTCACCCGCCGCGCGCTCGGCATGCCCGACCTCGATCTCGATCGGATTGTTCGCGAACGTGTAGGCGAGCGCCGGGATGAACGTGTTGATCTCGCGACACTCGTTGATGGTCTCGACGATGCGTCGATCGTAGGCCCGCAGCATGCAGCCCTGGTCGGTCATCGTGATGTGCGTGATGCGCTCGCGCAGCCGGTTCATCGCGCGTGACGCGGTCTTCCGCCAGGCCGAGTCCTGCCGATCGCGGCGGATCGTGCCGACGTAGTCGTGGCCCGCGCTCATCGCGTCGACCAGCTTGCCGATCTCTTCGGGCGGGTTCTGGAGGTCCGCGTCGAGCGTCACGATGCACGCGCCGCGCACGCGCTCGAAGCCGGCCATGATCGCCGCGTGCTGCCCGTAGTTCGCGTTGAACAGCACGACGCGCGTGACGTCGGGCCGCAGACGGTACTGGTCGGACAGGATGGCAGCCGAACGGTCGCGGCTGCCGTCGTTGACGAAGATCACCTCGTACGTGATGCCCCGCTCGCGCGCGATCAGGTCGAGCGAAGGATAGAGCCGGTCGAAGAGCTGATACAGCCCGGCTTCCTCGTTGTAGACGGGCACCACGACCGAGAGGTCGACGGTGGAGACACCGGCAAGGGCACGGCCGAGCGTGTCGGCCGACTCCCCCGGCAGGGTCGGGCGACGATCGAGTTCGGTGATCGCGGACATGACGATCAGGCGCCGCGCAGCACCGACTGCAGCGCGCTCACGACGCGTTCGACATCGTGGCCGGTCATCGTCGGGAAGAGCGGCAGCGTCAGCGTGTTGCGGCCCGCGTGTTCGGCGTGCGGGAAGTCACCTTCGCTCCAGCCGAGGCGTCGATACAGCGAGAACAGGTGCAGCGCCGGATAGTGGACGCCGGTACCGATGCCGCGCTGCTGGAGCGCCGTCATCACGTCGGCCCGCTTCATCGAGCGCTTCGCGAGATGCGCCTCGGGGAGGATCACCTGGAACATGTGCCAGTTGCCGTTCGTGAACTCGGCGACCGGCAGCCTGCAGTCGATCTCGGCCAGGAAGGCCGCATCGAAGCAATCGAAGTAGTGACGCGCGAGCGCACGGCGCTTCTGCGTGAACGCCACGAGATGCGGCAGCTGGCCGAGCCCGACGCGTGCGGCGACGTCGGTCAGGTTGTACTTGCCGCCGACCCGTTCGACGTCCATGCCGTCGACGCCCGAGCGGATCACGCCCTGCAACCGGTACTGCTCGGCGAGCTTCGCCTCGTCGTCGTCGTTCATCGCGAGGCAGCCGCCTTCGATCGTCGTGATGTTCTTGTTCGCGTGGAAGCTGAACGACACGAAGTCGCCGGTCGATCCGATGGGCTTGCCGTCCCAGTTGCTGCCGAAGCTCTGGGCAGCGTCCTCGATCACGCGCAGGCCGTGATGGCCCGCGATCTCGTAGAGACGCGTGCGATCGACCGGCAGCCCGCACAGGTCGACCGGAATGATCGCGCGCGTGCGGTCGTTGACGGCGGCCTCGACGCGGTCGAGGTCGATGTTGCGCGTGACCGGATCGATGTCGACGAACACCGGGCTCGCGCCGACGTCGAGCACGATGTTCGAGGTCGACACCCAGGTCAGCGGCGTCGTGATCACTTCATCGGCCGCGTCGGAGCCGATACCTGCGATCCTCAACGCGATCTCCATCGTGCAGGTGCCGGAGTTGAATGCCCGCACCGGGCGGCCGCCGCAATACGCGGACAGCTGCGCCTCGAACGCTTTCACGTTCGGGCCCGACGTGATCCAGCCGGAGCGCAAGACCTCGGCGACGCCGGCGATGGTGTCCTCGTCGATCGTCGGTCGTGTGAATGGCAGGAACGGCTCTACGTTCGTGACTGGCTTCGGCACGGCACTCATGACTTCTCCTCGCCTCGATTCATGCGCTGCGCGTCAGGATGTACACGCCGACGATGATGACGCCGATCCCGACGAGGCGCATCGGGGTCATCGCCTCGCCGAACAGCCACCACGCGGCGGCCGCGTTCAGCACGTAGCCGAGCGACAGCAGTGGATACGCGATCGACACGTCGACGCGCGACAGTCCGAGGATCCAGACGACGACGCTGATCACGTAGCAGCACAGTCCCCCGATGATCGGCCACTGCGTCGCGAGTCGCCAGCCGATCGGCCAGATGTTCTCGACCGAGTACGCGAACGTGCCGACCGCCGCCGTGACATTGTTGACGCCTGCCTTCAGCAACAGCTGCGCGCAGGCGTT
>CAXTPX010000440.1:0-3689 GCA_964246005.1 uncultured Burkholderiaceae bacterium
CCAGCACGTCGCAGCAGCGGATGTCGCTCTGCGCGAAGGAAAACAAGGGCAAGAAGGGCGACGACTACAAGAGCGGCGTCAGCGATTGCCTGAAGGGCGCCAACAACGTCGTCGCGGCGCCGCCGACCCAGCAGCAGAAGATGTCGATCTGCAGCAAGCAGAACAAGGGCAAGAAGGGCGACGACTACAAGTCGGCGATGAGCGACTGCCTGAAGGCCTGATTCCAGTCGCGAGAAAGGCGAACGGGCCTTCGGGCCCGTTTCTTTTCTCGGGCGCAACGCGGTACCGTTGCAACGTCGTCAACCAGCATCCTCCGATCGATCGCATGCGCGTCGTCCTCGTCACGGGCATGTCCGGCTCCGGCAAGTCGATCGCCCTGCACGTGCTCGAGGATGCCGGCTACGCGGTCGTCGACAACCTGCCGGCGCGCTTCCTGCTCGACGTCATCCTCGACCTCGACGGGCGCGGCGTGAAGCGCGCCGCGGTCAGCGTCGACATCCGCGCCGGCGCCGATGCGGTCCACGAGTTGCCGTCGTTGCTGCCGGCCCTGCGCGAGCGCGGACACGATGTGCAACTGCTGTTCATCACGGCCGACAACGCGACGCTGGTCCAACGTTATTCGGAGACCCGGCGCCGGCATCCGTTGTCGGCGCACGAGTGGCAGAGCGAACCCGCCGACGATTCCCGCGGGCTCGACGAGAGCATCGACGAGGAGCGGCGATTGCTGCAGCCGCTCGAGTCGTGCGGCTACCTGATCGACACGAGCCGCCTGCCGGCGCAGGCGCTGCGAGAATGGGTGCGCGACTTCATCGGCAACGAGCGGGCGCCGATGACGTTGTCGTTCGAGTCGTTCGCGTTCAAGCAGGGGATGCCGGCCGACGCGGACCTGGTGTTCGACGTGCGCTGTCTGCCGAACCCGTTCTACGAGCCGCTCCTGAAGCATCAGACCGGACTCGATCAACCGGTGATCGATTACCTCGGTGCCATCCCTGCGGTGGGCGAGATGATCGACGATATCGAAGGCTTCGTGCGGCGCTGGTTGCCGGCCTACGCGGCCGACGGCCGCAGCTACCTGACCGTCGCGATCGGCTGCACCGGCGGTCAGCACCGCTCCGTCTATTGCGTGCAGCAGCTGGCGCGCAGGTTTCGACCCGCCCATCCGGCGCTGGTGCGGCATCGGGCGCTCGCCTGGTCGAGCAAGGTCGCCGCCGCTTCGCCCACCGGATCGCCACCCTTACCGACTCGAGGTCGAAGCTCTTGAGCACAGCCGTATCCCTGCCCATCTTCCCGTTACGCACCGTGCTGTTCCCCGGCGGGCTGCTGCCGCTGCGCGTGTTCGAAGCCCGCTACATGGACATGGTGCGCAACGCGATGCGCGATGCGAACGAGTTCGGCGTCTGCCTGATCCGCAAGGGGGAGGAGGTCGGCGAGCGCGACGTGGACACGGCGGACGTCGGCTGTCGCGCGAGGATCGACGACTGGAACATGGAACAGCTCGGCGTGCTGCAGATCTGGACGACCGGCACCGCGCGATTCCGGATCGTGTCGCGTCGCACTCAGGCCGACGGACTGCTGGTCGCCGATGTCGAGCCGGTCGAAGCGGAGACCGCGTCCTCGATCCCGGCCGATGCGGTGCCTTGTCAGGCGCTCCTGCAGCGCATCGTGCAACGACTGGAAGACGAGCGCGCGAAGCAGGCGGAGAGCCCGACGGACGGCGAGGCCGTTCCGATACCGATCGCGCTGCCCTACCTGTTCGACGACGCGACCTGGGTCGGCAATCGACTGTGCGAACTGCTGCCGATCCCGCTCGGCGCGAAGCAGAAGCTGATGGCGCTGACCGACGCGCCGACGCGCCTCGAGCTCGTGTTGCGCTACCTCAAGCAGCACGGGATCGTCTGAGCTTGAAGGGGTATCGACCACCGGTCGACGAGGACGCGGTTGCCCACAACTTCCGCGTGTTCGCCGAGGCCGATTGCGTCGGCGAGCCGGCCGATGCAGGCCGCGTCGGCGAGCCGGTCGATGCGGGCCGCGTCGGCGAGCCGGTCGATGCGGGCCGCGTCGGCGAGCCGGCCGATGCAAGCGTCGGCGAGCCGTTGTATGCGGCGCTGTCGCACGCGATCGCCGGCGATGCCGGGACGATTGCGTTGACGATGCAGGCACCCTATCCGCAGCGCCGGCCGGTGCTGCTGTTCGCGGCGGTCCACGACCTGTTGCTCGACGAAGCGACGCCGCGACACCCGCTCGCCCGCTTCTATCGCAGCGTCGTCGACGAGGATGCGTTGCGAACCGACGTCGACGAGGCGATGCACTTCTTCGTCGACTTCTGTCGCGCGCATCGCGATGCACTCGTCGGGCGGTTGACGGAGCGGGCGACGCAGACCAACGAAGTCGGGCGCTGTGCGGGCTTGCGGCTCGCGCTGGCGACGCTGCCGGTCGAACGGCCACTCGCGTTGATCGACGTCGGCTGCAGCGCAGGGTTGAATCTGCTGGTCGACCGATACCGCTACGAATATCGGTTGTCCGACGGAGCGACCGATGCGGCCGGACCCGCCGGTGCCGTGGTCGTGCGATCGAACGTCACCGAGGGCCGGCCCCCGGCGCTCGGACCGATGCCCGCCATCGGGCAGCGCTTCGGCATCGATCGATCACCGCTCGACGTGCGCGTCGAGCGCGACGCGCGGTGGCTTCGCGCGTGCACCTGGCCGAGCGACATCCAGCGTCACGAACGCCTGGCCGCAGCGATCGCGCTCGCCCGCGACACGCCACCGACGTTGATCGCGGGCAACGCCAACGAGCGACTGCCGCACGTGCTCGCCATGCTCGACCCCGGCCATCGACCGGTCCTCTTCCACTCGTGGGTCGTGTCGTACTTCGATCGCGATGCGCGACGACACTTCGCGGATGCGGCGCGCTCGATGGTCGTCGAGCGTGACGGCGTCTGGATTTCCGCGGAGAGTCTCGGCATCGTTCCGGGCCTCGAGCCGCCGGCGCTTCCCGACGATGCGAGCGTGACGCTGCGCGAAGCGACCGTGTGGCACGTGACGATCCGGCAAGACGACCGTGCGGTGAGTCGCTGCATCGCGCGCAGCCATCCGCACTGCCGCTGGATCGAATGGCTCGATCGAGGCTAAGTCAACGAAGCGAGCAGCGTGCGGATCGGCTTCGGCAAGCCGATCGTCGAAAGCGCAGCGAGCGGAAACCAGCGCGTCGCATCGTCCGGCGATGCCGCCGTCGGGTCGTGACGGTCGACGAGGCGGACGCGTGCCACATCGGCCTGCAGCACGAAGTGCGTGAAACCGTGGACGAAGCCCGGCATCGAGTCGATCGACGCGACCTCGCCGAAACGCGCCGCTGAAATCAGCCACTGCGTGCGCGACATGTCCGCGTCGACCTCGAGCACCGACCACAGGCCGCCCCAGATGCCGACCGGTGGCCGACGCAGGAGCAGCACATCGTCGCCCTGCGTGACGACCAGCATCGTCGTGCGCCGCTGCGGCAGCACCTTCCGCGCCGCGCGGAGCGGCAGCGCGTTCTCGCGACCTTCGCGATGCGCGCCGCACGAGCGTTCGAACGGGCACAGGAGACAGGTCGGATTGCGCGGCGTGCAGAGCGTCGCGCCGAGATCCATCAGGCCCTGCGTGTAACGTTCGATGTCGTGGTCCGGCAGCAGCGACTCCGACAGCGCCCAC
>CAXTPX010000441.1:0-3675 GCA_964246005.1 uncultured Burkholderiaceae bacterium
AGCTCGCCGACGTCGAGGCCGGCACCGAGTACATGCTCGCGACCGGCCGCATCGATCCGAAGAAGGTCACGGCGACCGGCGGCAGCTACGGCGGCTACATGGTCGCGCTGATGAACGGTCGCGCGACGCGCGGTCGCTACGCGGCGTACGTCTGTCATGCGGGTTGCTTCGACTGGGTCTCGATGATGGGCTCCGACGGCTACTTCTGGTTCGGCCACGAGCTCGGCGGCTTCCCGTGGGAGGACGAGGCACGCGTGCTCGCGCAGTCGCCGCACCACTACGCCGCCGCGTTCGAGACGCCGACGCTCGTCGTCCACGGCGAGCTCGACTATCGCGTGCCGTACTACCAGGGCCTCGCCTACTACAACACGCTGCGCGTGAAGCGCGTGCCGTCGCGGCTCCTGTGCTATCCGGACGAGAACCACTGGATCCTGAAGCCGCAGAACTCGCGGCTCTGGTATCGCGAATTCTTCGAATGGCTCGAACGACATGCCGGCGCGTCGAAGGCGGAGGCGAAGACGAAACGATCGAAGGCGCACGCGGATGCCTGACGGTCGACGAATACGGTAACGTGCCGGCAAGCGACCCCGGAAAACCGATGACACCGATCCCATGTTGAAGGTCGAGCATCTTGCGAAGTCGTTCGGCACGAAGCAGGCGGTGGTCGACGTCTCGTTGACCGTCGCGCGCGGCGAGGTCGTCGGGTTGCTCGGCCCGAACGGCGCCGGCAAGTCGACGACGGTCGCGATGATCTGCGGGCTCCTCTCGCCGGACAGCGGCCGGGTCTCGATCGACGACGTGCAGATCCGGTCGGACGACAGTCCGGTCAAGCAACGCATCGGCCTCGTTCCGCAGGACATCTCGCTCTACGAGGACTACGGTGCGCGGAGCAATCTCGAGCTGTTCGGCGCGTTGTACGGACTGAAGGGCGCGTTGCTGAACCAGCGCGTCGACCAGGCCCTCGAGCTGGTGGGCCTGTCCGATCGCGCGAAGGACAAGCCGTCGAGCTACTCGGGCGGCATGAAGCGCCGCCTCAACATCGCAGCCGCGCTGGTCCACGACCCCGACCTGCTGATCCTCGACGAGCCGACCGTCGGCATCGATCCGCAGAGTCGCAACGCCATCTTCGACAACCTCGAAGCGCTCGCGTCCCGGGGCAAGGCGATCGTCTACACGACGCACTACATGGAAGAGGCCGAGCGCCTCGCCGACCGCATCGTCATCGTCGATCATGGTCGCGTGGTCGCGTCCGACACGCCCGGCGTGCTGATCCGCTCGCTCGGCAATACGGGCGTCGTGACGCTCGAGGTCGCCGGCGCGGTCGACACGGCCGCGCTGCTGCAGGAGCCGGGCGTGACGCGCGCCGAGCAGAGGGACGAGACGCTGACGCTGACGATCGCGGACCTCGGTGCGAGCCTGCCGCACGTGATGACGTGGCTCGCAGCACGCGGTCACGCGATCCGTCGCATCGCCAGCTCGCAGGCGAACCTCGAAGACGTCTTCCTTTCCCTCACCGGC
Source organism: uncultured Burkholderiaceae bacterium (assembly GCA_964246005.1). Lineage (GTDB taxonomy): Bacteria > Pseudomonadota > Gammaproteobacteria > Burkholderiales > Burkholderiaceae_D > CAHJXF01. The sequence goes on from CAXTPX010000441.1 coordinate 1,519, forward strand.
CGTCAGTTGCGGGATTGACGAAGGCCCTTCGATGAACGCGCTGATCGCCCTCGTCCGCAAGGACCTCGTGCTGTACTTCTCGAACCGGCGATCCCTGCTGATCACGGTGGCCGCGCCGATCGCGATCGCGGCGTTCTTCGGGTCGTTGTTCGGCTCGAACGACGGCGAGCGCTCGAAGGTGCCGATCGCCGTGATCGATCTCGACCACAGCGCGGTGTCGCAGCGCATCGTCGCTGCGATGACCGACGACGCGTTGTTCGACGTGCAGAAGCTCGATGCCGCGCAGGCGTCCGATGCGGTCCGGCGCGGCAAGCTGCGCGCGGTCGTCACGTTGCCGGAACACTTCGGCGAGGAAGCACCCCGCGCGTTGTTCAGCGCGCGCGTGAAGCCGGTGATCGGCATCGAATACGACCCGTCGCAGGCGATCACGCTGCAGGTGGTGCAGGGGCTTCTCGCACAGCACGTGATCTCGGGCGTCACGCAGAGCGCGTTCACGCCGGGGCCGCCCGGGGTCAGCATCACGGCCGATGCGCGCAGCGACGTCGCGCGCAGCACGTCGCTGCCGACCGGCACGAAGCAGGATCTGCTCGCGATGTTCGACGCGATCGAGAAGGTGCGGATCGCGGGTCCCGGGTCGTCCGCCGTCCCCGGCGGCCCGGCGGACGCGGGGTCGCAGCAGGTCGGGTTCCAGGTGCCGTACACGGTCCGGCAGACCGAGGCGAAGTCGTCGTCGGCCGACAGCAAGTACAACAGCTATTCCCACTCGTTCGCCGGGATGGGCGTGCAGTTCATCCTGTTCATGGGCGTCGACCTCGGGATCAAGCTCCTGTCGACGCGACGCATGGGCCTGTGGCAGCGACTGCGCGCGGCGCCCTTGTCGCGCGGCTTCCTGCTCGGCAGCCAGGTCGTCAGCGGAGCGCTCATCGCGGCGCTGCTGTTCGCGTTGATCTTCGCGGCGGGCATCGTCGTCTTCGGCGTGCGCATCGAAGGCAGCATCGCCGGGTTCGTCGGGTTGCTGATCGCGTTCTCGATCATGACCGCGACGTTCGGCCTCTTCATCGCGGCGCTCGGCAAGACGCCCGAAGCCACCCGCGGCCTCGCGATCTTCGCGACGCTCATCATGGTCATGCTCGGCGGTGCGTGGGTGCCGTCGTTCATTTTCCCGCCGTGGCTGCAGAAGGTCTCGCTGGTCGTGCCGACGCGCTGGGCGCTGGACGGGCTCGACGCGGTGACGTGGCGCGGCCTCGGCTTCGAAGCCGCGTGGCTGCCGATCGTCGTGATGCTCGGCTTCGCATTGGCGTTCGGCCTGATCGCGGCATGGCGCTTCGACTGGGATGAGAAGTAGTCCTACCCGCCGCCAACGTTTGCGACCACCCCGCCGCCGAGGCGTGACCGGGGATAATGCGCGGCCCTGCGTGACGAGTGGCACGTAGCGCCGCCCTGCCGCACCACTGGATCACCTCGTTCATGAAGCCATCCGCCGTCGCCGACGACGCAGGTCCGCGCAGCAGCCAGCGCGTGCTGGAATTCCCTTCGCGGAAGCCGATCGAGCCGAGCGGCCTGAGGATGGTCGTGCAGGCGGCGGGCGACGATGCGGTCGATCGCGACGCGTTTCGCGAAGGTCTGCTGGCAAGGCCGGCGATCAGTTCGCCGAAGTTCTTCTACGACCCGCAGGGGTCGGCGCTGTTCACGGCGATCTGCTCGCTTGACGAGTATTACCCGACGCGCACCGAGGCGGCGGTCTTCGAGACGCATCGCGCCGAGATCGCGGCTTCGCTGCCGGGCAACTCGCAGTGGGTCGATCTCGGATGCGGCGACGGGGTCAAGGCGCGTGGCTGGCTCGCGCCCGCGCTGGTGGGTCGCTACGTGGGCGTCGACATCGCGGAACCGTGGCTGCGATCGGCGCTCGAGACGCTGGTCGCGGCACTGGCGAAGAAGCGCGCGTCGGTCGAGGTGATGGGGGTCGTGGCCGACTTCACGCGGCCCTTCGACCTCCATGCGATCCTGGCCGAACGACCGGACATGCCGCCGGTGTTCTTCTATCCGGGCTCGTCGATCGGCAACTTCGTGCGCGACGATGCGCGCGCCTTCCTCGCGTCGGTCCGCGACCACATCGAGCGCCACCCGCAACCGGGCGGCAAGCTGCTAATCGGCATC
>CAXTPX010000442.1:0-3658 GCA_964246005.1 uncultured Burkholderiaceae bacterium
AGCCCTGGCCGAGCGGGCCGGTCGTCGTCTCGACGCCCGGCGTGATGCCCAGTTCCGGATGGCCGGGCGTCATCGACTTCATCTGACGGAAGTTCTCGAGCTCCGTCATCGGCAGGTCGTAGCCGGTCAGGTGCAGCAGCGCGTACTGCAGCATCGACCCGTGCCCGTTCGACAGGAGGAAGCGATCGCGGTCGTGCCACAACGGATTGGCCGGGTTGTGCCGCAGGTGATGCTTCCACAGCGCGACCGCGATGTCCGCCATCCCCATCGGCATGCCGGGATGTCCCGAATCGGCCTTCTGCACCGCGTCCATCGACAGCGCGCGGATCGCGTTGGCCATCGTCAACGGCGAAACGACGGACGCTCCGTCCATCCCCTTCTTCGACGACGACGTTTTCGAGGCAGTGCGGGAAGACGGGACGGGCATGGTGAGTTCGCCTGTGAGCGTGGTGGGAGAATGGCGGGCATCCGGCCCATCCGTCTGCGGGCCCGGATTTTAACAGACGGCCTTTATCCGGACCGCGTCGGGAAAGAACGGATGGACTCTGGGATGGACCGAGCTGCGTCGAACGATCGGACCGGGCGTCGCGCACGATGACGGTGCCGCGCTTTTACGTCGACGTCGCGCTCGCGGTGGGTCAGCCGGCGAGCCTCCCGCGCGACGCGACACGCCATGCGCTGCGCGCGCTGCGGCTGCGGCAGGGCGAGATGCTGACACTGTTCGACGGCCGCGGCGGCGAGTACCTCGCGCAACTCGTGCACGCCCGCGAACCCGAAGCCGAAGTGCAGGTCGTCCGCTTCGATCCGCGCGAGGCCGAACTGCCGTGGCCGATCACGGTCGCGCAGGGGCTCTCATCCGGCGACCGGATGGACTGGACGATCGAGAAGGCGGTGGAACTCGGCGCCGCGGCGATCGCGCCGCTCGCGATGGCGCGCAGCGTGGTGCGGCTGTCCGGCGACCGAGCCGTGTCGCGTCGCGATCACTGGCAGGCGCTCGCGGTGGCCGCGTCCGAACAGTGCGGCCGCAACCGTGTCGCCGAGGTCGAGCCGGTGCGGCCGCTCTCCGAATGGCTGGGCGACCTTCCGGAAGCGACGTTGCGGCTGTCGCTCGTTCCGGGCGGCGCGCCGCTCGCGACGGTGCGGCGGCCGCCGGCGGGACGACGGGTGATCGTGCTGGCAGGTCCCGAAGGGGGCTTCGACGACGCCGAATTGCGGACGATGGAGGACGCCGGCTTCCGGGCGACATCGCTCGGCCCGCGCGTGCTGCGCACCGAGACCGCCGCGGCGGCTGCGCTGGCGATGCTGTCGGTGCTGTGGGACGGCGACGGGTTCGCCTGAGACGCGGCAAGTCGTCGCTTCGTCGATAATCGCGCCGCACGACACGCACGAAAACGGAGACGACATGGGACTGCTCGACAATCTTGGTGGACTGGCCGGGCAGCTCGGCGGGGTCCAGAACGCGAACACCGGCGGCGACCCGAAGGCCGCGCTGGTCCAGGCGGTGCTCGGCATGCTGGTCCACGGCAACGAGCCGGGCGGCCTCGGCGGCGCGGGTGGTCTCGGCGGCCTCGGCGGGCTGTTGCAGCGCTTCCAGGGCGCGGGGCTCGGCGACGCGGTCGCATCGTGGCTCGGCAACGGCCCGAACGCACCGCTCTCGCCCGACCAGGTCAGGTCGGCGCTCGGGGACGGGCCGCTACGGACGCTCGCCGAACACGCCGGACTCGACGAGAACGAGGCGGCCGGTCATCTGTCGGCGCTGCTGCCGCAGCTGATCGACAGGCTGACGCCGAACGGGCAACTGCCGTCGAACGGTCTCCACGAAGGCGGAATGGGCGGCGCGATGGAGGCGCTCGGGCACCTGTTCGGCCGCACGGCCTGACACTGTTCGTCGTTCCCGCGAAGGCGGGTACCCAGTGGCGTTGCTCGGTGGCTGCACCCAAGACGCTGGGTCCCCGCCTGCGCGGGAACGACGTTTACGAGGAACCGGCGCCGCGGCGGCGAGCCTCAGGCGAACGAGTAGAACACCCTGAAGCGCTTGTCGCTCTCGGCGAGCGTATCGGCCGCATCGCGGAAGGTCTCGAGCAACGACTCGCGCGCATCGGCGTCGAAGCCCGGACCCACGGGGATGCGGTCGAGCAGGATCACGATGCCCTCGGCGCTCGCGTCGCCCATGTCGATCAGTGCGTCGTACAGCGCATCGAGGTTGGCGCCGTAGTGGCCGGCGAAGTCGAGCGTGCGACCGATGGTCTGCAGCACCTCGGTCTTGAGCGTCGGCCGTCCCCCGACCGCAGGCTCGCGCGTCGCGAACGGGACGTGCGCGAAGCGGTCTCCGAGCGACGACGCGGCGTCGCGCAACTGCTCGGCGGTGAAATTCTTGACCGCCTGGACGCTCTGCGGCTTGATGCGATGGAAGGGGTGGGCGACATTCATTGCACGATGCGGCGAAAGCTCTGGTAGTGATCGTTGGAGTAGTAATACTCGTTCGAAGTGCGAAAGTCGCCGGTGGTCCCGCGCCCGGCCACGATGCGACGTGCACCGCGGTCGTGGGCGCCCGGCGTCGGCACCGTGTACTCCGCGTAGTAATCACGCCGCTCGGGTGGCAGGATCCCTTCGCGGTTGCCGAACCGAATGCCGTCGCGTGGCGAGCCGAACGGTCCGCCGGCACGGATCGCGGCGAGCACCTCGCGTCCCTGCAGTGGAAGGTCGGCAACCGAGATGGTCGCGAGCGACGGCGTGACCTCGACCGTGCGACGCGCTTCCACCGGCGCCGTCCATGCCCCCACAACGAGCGCCGCGCAAAGTCCGACAATGCGAAGCGCACGGCCGAGCGCTGAAGCACGTCGGTCGGGCGGCAGCTTCGGAGCGGCGCGGTGCATAGCCCGCCATCGTATCGGACCGGGGCGGCAATGATCAACCAGCCATTCGGGCGGAGACGCCCGGATGCACCGCGCATCGGGGATACTGGTCGCATGAATCGCTTTCGACGCGTCGCACCCTGGCTGATCGCTGCGGGCCTGTGCGTCGCGGCCATCCTGATCCGGGAGTTCCTGATCCAGCCGCCGGAGATAGCCCACCGCTGCGACGCCCCGACCCTCTCGCTCGTGTCCGCCGGGCCGTGGTGGTGCAGCGTGCGCTCGGCGGTGATCATGACCTACGCATGGGGCGGGCTGACGTTCGCGTCGCTCGGCCTGTCGATCGTGTCGCTGGTCTGGCGGACGACGTGGCTCGCGACGATCACGCTGGCCACCGGCCTGGTCGCGATCGTCTGGTACACCTACGAGCCGGGGGCCGTTGCGATCACGCTCGGGGCGCTGGTGCTGGCGCGGAGCCTCGAGCGGCCGTCCCGGTCTCCGATGCGATCGTCGGCAGCGGCGACGCGTTGACCCAGGTCGCCGCCGCGAACACCAGGCACAACGCCGCCCACAGGTCGGCGCTCGCGTTGATCGGCAGTTCGAACAGCACCAGCAGCGCCGCCGCGACGACGAGTGCGATCACGAGGCAGCGTTCCTCGACCTCGCGGCGGGCGCCCCCGGCGATCGCGCTACGGGTCAGCGCGAGCGCCGCATAGCCGATCACGACCGGCGCGACCAGCAACGACGGGAAGTCGCGGTAACGCGAGTCGTAGATCAGCAGCAGGTTGACGATCGTGGTCTTGCCG
>CAXTPX010000443.1:0-3658 GCA_964246005.1 uncultured Burkholderiaceae bacterium
GGTGGAGCATCGTCTTCGTGATGCCGTGCGCGAAGGTCGGCCCGGCGACGAGCTCGGCCGCGAGCCGCAATGCCTCGTCGTGCAACTGCGGCGCATCGACCAGCCGATTGAAGAAGCCCCACGCGAGTCCCTCGTCGGCGGTCATCGAGCGGCCGGTGTACAGCAACTCGGCTGCGCGTCCCTGGCCGACCAGGCGCGGCAACAGCGTGCAGGCGCCCATGTCGCAGCCGGCCAGTCCGACGCGCGTGAACAGATAGGCGGTGCGGGCGCGGGGCGTGCCGAGCCGGAAGTCGGCAGCCAGCGCGATGATGGCACCGGCGCCGGCGCAGATGCCGTCGACCGCCGCGATGATCGGCTGCGGGCAGCGTCGCATCGCCAGCACCAGGTCGCCGGTCATCCGCGTGAACGCGAGCAGGTCCGGCATCGACATGCCGGTGAGCGGCCCGATGATCTCGTGCACGTCGCCGCCCGAGCAGAAGTTGTCGCCTGCGCCGCGGACGACGACGCACTTCACGTCGGGGGCGTACACCAGGTCGCGGAAAAGGTCGCGCAGCTCGGCGTACGAGTCGAACGTCAGGGGATTCTTTCGCTCCGGGCGATCGAGCGTGATCGTGGCGATGCGGGCGTCCGCGGAAACGTCCCAGCGGAAATGCGTCGGGCTGCGATCGGCCATCGGTCTCGAGCGGGATCGCATCGGGTTCATGCGCGGCGGCGGTCCGGCGGTGCGGACACGCGGATCGCGTCCTTGAACTTGCCGAGCAGGCGATAGAGCTGGTCCTGGTCGCGGTCGTTCCAGTCGGTGAACAGATCGGCGATCCAGCGCTCGTGGACGCTCGCCATCTGGCGGAACGCCTTCTTGCCGCGCGGCGTCAGCTTCACGCGCCATGCCCGTCGATCGTTCTCGACGCCGGCCCGCTCGACCCACCCATCCGACTCGAGCTGATCGGTGATGCCGGTGATGTTGCCACCCGTGACCATCAGGCGACGCGACAGCTCGCCCATCTTCAGGCCGTCCGGATGGCGATCGAGCTGCGCGACGAGATCGAAGCGGGGCAGCGTGCAGTCGAACTCCGCGCGAAGGCGGCTGCGGACCCGCGTCTCGACCAGGTTGCTGCAAGTCAACAGCCGCAGCCACAGCCTGAGCGCCCGGTGATCGTCGTCGTCGACACGCGACTCGTGGTCGAGCGACCGTTCGTCGACGTCGGATTTCACGGAGCGAGGCGCGGGCAGGTCTGGCGTCACGGGGGGCGTGAGTGAATTGTTTGAGACCTCAAATTATGAGGTTGCAAGTAGATTGTCAAACCCGTCGACCATTGCATCGGGCGCGCCAAAACAGAAAGGGCGCCGAAGCGCCCTTTCTGCCGAACCGAATGCTCGATCAGAACGAGTGACGGATACCGAACTGGTACGAGTACGGGTTCACGTTGCTAACGATGCTGCCGTACGAGGTCGGAACCGAAACACCAGCCGCGGTCGTGGCGCCAAGATTGGCTGCTGTGTAAAGGCCCGAGTTTGATGCGTCGGCGATGCCGCCGAAGCCCGAGAACGCTTGTCCTTGCGTACCGGTCTTCAGGTTAATGCGCGAGTAGCCTGCGTACAGGATCGTGCGCTTCGACAAGCTGTAGCGGAAGCCCAGGCCGTAGTTGCGGGCGCTCGGCGTACCGTAGTCCGTACCGCTGTTCAGCGTGCTCTTGTCGCGCAGATAGCTGAACTGGCCGAGGAACGACCAGGCACCGAACGGAACCGTCACACCGGCCGTGTAGACGCTCTCGCGCAGACGCAGCGCAGTGAAAGCGGCATTGTCGTTGCGGGTACGCCAGTAGCCCAGCATCGGCTTGATGAAGCCGAAGTCGTAGCTGACGTCCGCATCGGCCGTACGAACACGGTAGCTGTCCAGGTTCGAGCGGATCTGCTCGTAGCCGGCGCCGGCGAAGATCGGGCCGTTCGCAAACGTGATGCCCGCGCCGTAGCGATCGTTACCACGCTTCGCCTGCGTCGCAAGCGGGGTGCTCGACGTAGACGTCGTCGACTCACCCAGCTGATACACGCCCGACAGCTGCACGCCGTAGAACTTCGGCGAGTCGTAATACACGGCGTTGTCGTTGCGGATGGTGTTGTTCACGTACAGGTTGCTGATCTGCGACACGAAACCGGCGCCGAACGGATCAGCCGTGGCCTGCACCAGGAACAGCGGGTTGTAGCCGCGGCCGAAGCGCACTTCACCGAACGGACCGGCGAGGCCGACCGTCGAAGTACGACCGAACAGACGGCTGCCGGTCGAGTTGTGGTTCTGCGTGCTCGCACCACCGAAGCCGGCGGAAGCGCCACCGCCGACATTGCCCTGCGGCGAGCCGTTGTCGGTGATGTCGATGCCCTGTTCGAAGATGAAGTTGGCTCGCAGACCGCCACCCAGGTCTTCCGTGCCGCGGATGCCCCAGCGCGAACCGGACTCGCCGCCGCTGTCGATCGACCGCAGCGTCCCGATGTTGGTCTTGTCAAAACGCACGTCGCCGTCGGCAATACCGTAGAGCGTCACGCTCGTTTGCGCTTGTGCCGTGCCAGCAAAGGCGCCGAGTACGGCGGCTGCCATGACGAGTTTTTTCATTCCATTCTCTCCAAAAGTTATTCGTGCTTGAGGCATCGCGCGCCGCCTCTTTATGTCTTGCCGAAAACTCTTACCAGGGACTGACACCATCCAATAAGAAGTCCTGACGGATTTCATCAAACTTCGATAGATGGCGCAAACTTCTGGACGTGAACCGATGCGAATCCTCTGCGTTTGTCGCCTTTGTGCAACATTCGCGACGAGGACGACGTGAAAGCAGGTCGTCTCCGCGCGCGGACTGCGGCGGTCTCCGGTCCGCAAATTCGAGGAAAAGGAATTCGATGAGCAGAAGCGACGCGTTGATCGGACGATTCGATCGGGTCCTGCGGACCGTGTTCGTGGCACCGTCGGCGGTCCGCCCGATCCCGCGTGCCGAAGCGGGACCCTCGGTCCTCGACGAGCGGGAGCGGCAGCATTCCGCCGGCCTGATGCGGGTCAATCACGTCGGCGAGGTGTGCGCGCAGGGGCTCTATTCGGGACAGGCCGCGGCGACCCGCAACGACGCGTTGCGCGCATCGCTGCTCGAGGCCGGCAAGGAAGAGGGCGACCATCTGGCCTGGACCGCGACGCGTCTCGAAGAGTTGCGATCGCGCCCCAGCCTCCTGAATCCTGCGTGGTACGCGGGCTCGTTCGCGATGGGCTGGCTCGCCGGGAAGGCGGGCGATGCGATCAGCCTCGGGTTCGTGGTCGAGACGGAACGCCAGGTGGAAGCGCACCTGGCCTCGCACCTCGAGACCCTGCCCGCGAACGACCTCGCATCGCGCGCGATCGTGGATGCGATGCGGCACGACGAGATCGAACACGGGGAGCGGGCGAAGGAGGCCGGTGCCGTCCCGCTGCCGACCGCCGTCAGCGCGATGATGCGCGGCGTCGGGAAGCTGATGACGACGACGGCCTACTGGATCTGACCGGACGTCTCGACGCGTTTGTCGTCCGCTGAGGTGGTCGCGCGAACATCGAACGAATAGGTCAGCGCGGCCGTCTTTCCGAGCATCACCGATGCCGAGCAGAGCTTGTCGTGCGACAGGCGGATCGCGCGATCCACGACGTCGT
>CAXTPX010000444.1:0-3653 GCA_964246005.1 uncultured Burkholderiaceae bacterium
CCTGCATTGGCTTGAAGATTCATGACTACCACCTCTTGTCTTTGGACGTGCCCAGCAACGGACGCAATTCGGACGCGATCGATTCGCGAGCGCGGAAGATGCGTGAGCGAACCGTCCCGATCGGACAATTCATCGCCACCGCGATGTCCTCGTAGCTCATCCCCTCGATCTCCCTCAACTGGATGGCGGTCCGCAATTCTTCCGGAAGTGCATCCATCGCCCGGCCCACCGTCTCGCCGACCTGCCTGCTCATCATCAGCGATTCGGGCGTGTTGATGTCTCTTAGTTGGTCGGCGTCGTCGAAAGTTTCAGCTTCTTCGGCATCGCTGCCGGTCGAGGTCGGCGCGCGCCGGCCCTGGGACGCCAGATAATTCTTCGCCGTGTTGATCGCGATGCGATAGAGCCACGTGTAGAACGCACTCTCGCCGCGGAACTGGGGCAGCGCCCGATAGGCCTTGATGAAGGCTTCCTGCGTCACGTCTTCGATCTCGGCAGCGTCGCGGACCAACCGGGAAACGAGACGGTTGATCTTGCGCTGATACTTGACGACGAGGAGCTCGAACGCCTTCTTGTCGCCGCGCTGGGCGCGCTCGACCAGCAATTGATCGACTTCCCGCTCCGTCGACGGTTCCATCAAGAAGAGGTGTTCACGGGCCGGGCTCGCGTCGCCGCACCCTGCCCCTGGCCGCCGCGCAGCGACCAGAGGAGGAAGCGATGAAGCGATCGCCGATCGATTACGCAGAGCTCCGCGTCGAACACGGCCAGCCTCATCGACCGACCCCCAGGTACTGCATCGCATCCCTTTCGCAACCCGATGACCGAGAACCCAGGCCACATCATCGTCGAGTCGTCGAGGCGCCAGCTTTCGCCATCGCCTGATTCGGGGTCGGTGGAGACGGCGATCTCGACACGATCCGAGACCGAGAGCACGTGATCCGCAGCGGCCAGCGCGCATCGGACGCGACGGAAGCCGATGGCGATCGCGATGGCGGTCGCGGCGCCGGCCAGCATCGATGCGCTGCCCGGCCAGCGGCACGCGGCGCTGAACGCTGCGACGACCACGCCGCCGATCGCCAGGCCGCCCGCGACCACTTCGAGCCGACGCGATGCGCGGACCGCGATACGCGCCGAGAGACTCATGGGGAAAAGGCAAACGATGGAGAGACTGGCTGCCTGCCGCGCGGCGCCGATCGACCGGTCAGGATCGGACGTTCACGACGGCGCAGTCAGATGCGCCGCAGCACCATCGTGCCGTTGGTGCCTCCGAAGCCGAACGAGTTGGACAGGGCCACGTCGATCTTCATCGGCCGGGCCTCGTTCGCGCAGTAGTCCAGGTCGCAGGCCGGGTCCTGATTGAAGAGGTTGATGGTCGGCGGCGAGACCTGGTCGCGGATCGCGAGCGCGGTGAACACTCCTTCGATGCCGCCCGCCGCGCCGAGCAGATGGCCGGTCATCGATTTCGTCGAGTTGACGACCAGCTTCTTCGCATGGTCGCCGAACGCTTCCTTGATCGCGACCGTCTCGTTCGCGTCGCCGAGCGGCGTCGACGTGCCGTGCGCGTTGACGTACTGGACCGTCTCCGGCGCAAGGCCGGCATTGCGCAGCGCGTTGACCATGCCGCGGCGCGGACCGTCGGCGTTGGGCGCGGTGATGTGATAAGCGTCCGAGCTCATCCCGTAGCCGATCAGCTCGGCAACGATGTTCGCGCCGCGCTTCCTCGCGTGCTCGTATTCCTCGAGCACCATCACGCCGGCGCCCTCGCCGAGGACGAAGCCGTCACGGTCGCGGTCCCATGGCCGGCTGGCCGTGTGGGGATCGTCGTTGCGCTGGGTCATCGCGCGAGCAGCCGTGAAGCCACCGATGCCGAGCGGCGAGATCGTCGACTCCGCGCCACCCGCGAGCATCACGTCGGCATCGCCGTACTCGATCAACCGACCCGCGTCACCGATGCAATGGAGGCCGGTCGTGCAGGCGCTGACGATTCCGTAGCTCGGGCCCTTCAAGCCGAAGTGGATCGACAGCTGGCCCGACACCATGTTGATGATCGATGCGGGCACGAAGAAAGGCGAGATACGCCTCGGTCCGCGAGCCGCGAGCTCGATGCAGGTGTCCTCGATCATCGGCAGGCCACCGATGCCGGAGCCGACGATCACGCCGATCCGCTCCGCGTTCTCTTCGGTCACCGTCAGCCCGCAGTCGTTCCAGGCCTGGATGCCGGCGGCGACCCCGTAATGGATGAAGCGGTCCATGTGACGCGCTTCCTTGGCGGGAATGTAGGTCGCGATGTCGAAGCCACGCACTTCGCCGGCGATGCGGCACGGCAGTGCCGACGCGTCGAAGCGGGTGATGGGCTCGATGCCGGACTTGCCGGCAAGGATGTTGGACCAGGCTTCGGGGATCGTGTTGCCGACCGGGGCGATGATGCCGAGACCGGTGATGACGACGCGACGCTGCCTCATGCGGAGACCTTCGAGCGGCGAGGCAATTACTTCTTGTGCGAGCTGACGTAGTCGATCGCCTGCTGGACGGTCGTGATCTTCTCGGCTTCTTCGTCGGGGATTTCCGTCTCGAACTCGTCTTCGAGCGCCATCACGAGTTCGACCGTGTCGAGCGAGTCCGCACCGAGGTCGTCGACGAACGACGATTCGGTCTTGATGTCGGCTTCGTTGACGCCGAGTTGCTCCGCGACGATCTTCTTGACGCGCTGTTCGATGCTGTCCATGAATTGTTTTCTCCGGGGGTGGTGCGACGATGAGTGCCCGAGCTGCGTCGTCGCTTCGACCGACGGTCATCGATCGACGTGATCGACCTGCGAGACCGTGTCTGAGTGCTTCGCTCGGTGCGTCTTCTGGGATTGCGGTCCACTGCAAAAATCGCGCGGATTGTAGCAGACGACCCCTCGTGGATCGACCGTTGCAAGCTGCCGGACGCCGGGTCCGGACACGCAGGTCATCGATCCGGAGGCGCCCGTTCAGGCCATGTACATCCCGCCGTTGACATGCAGTGTCGTGCCGGTGATGTAACCCGCGGCCGGCGAGACGAGGAACGCGACGGCGGCCGCGACATCGTCGGGCTGGCCGAGGCGACCGAGCGGAATCTGTCCGGTCAGCGCCTCGATCTGCGCGCTCGACAATCCCTTCGTCATGTCGGTGTCGATGAAGCCCGGCGCGACGCAGTTGACCGTGATGCCGCGGCTGCCGACTTCCCTCGCGAGGGCCCGCGTCATGCCGGCCACGCCGGCCTTCGCCGCCGCGTAGTTGACCTGTCCCGCGTTGCCGGCCGATCCCACCACCGACGTGATGTTGACGATGCGGCCGGCCCGCGCCTTCAGCATGCCGCGCAGCACGCCGCGCGCGAGGCGGAACACCGCCGACAGGTCGACGTCGATGACCGCGTCCCAGTCGTCGTCCTTCATCCGCATCGCCAGCGTGTCCTGCGTGATGCCGGCGTTGTTGACGAGGATGTGCAGTCCTCCGAACGCCTTCTGGACCGCGTCGATGGCCGGGTCGCTCGCCGCGGCGTCGCGCACGTCGAGGACGATGCCCTTGCCGCCGTGCGCGGCCAGCGCCTCGCCGATCGTCGCGGCGCCGGCAGCGGACGTGGCGGTGCCCACGACCGTCGCGCCGCGCACGGCGAGCTCCAGCGCGATCGCC
>CAXTPX010000445.1:0-3650 GCA_964246005.1 uncultured Burkholderiaceae bacterium
ATCGCGCCGATCAGCTCGCTGGTCTCGGGACCGACGTCGAAGATCATGTCGTCGTCCTTCACGTCGTCGACGCCGCAGGTGCGGGCCTCGGTGTCGGCCGAGAACTTCTTGCCGACGACCACGTCGACCGGCAGCGGCACATCGGCGCCGCGCGCCTTCATCTTGTCGATGATCGCCTTCGCATCGTCGACGAGGTCGGGCTCCGACAGCGACTTGCCGATCGGCTTCCCCATCGCGGCGAGGAAGGTGTTCGCGATGCCGCCGCCGACGATCAACTGGTCGACGCGGTCCGACAGCGTCTCGAGGATCGTGAGCTTGGTCGAGACCTTCGAGCCCGCGACGATCGCGACCAGCGGACGCTTCGGCTCGTGGAGCGCCTTGCCCAATGCGTCGAGCTCGGCCGCCAGCAGCGGACCGGCGCACGCGATCGGCGCGTACTTCGCGATGCCGTGCGTCGTGGCCTCGGCACGATGCGCGGTGCCGAACGCGTCGTTGACGTAGACGTCGCAGAACGACGCCATCTTTCGCGCTAGCGCGTCGTCGTCCTTCTTCTCGCCCCGGTTGACGCGACAGTTCTCGAGCATCACGACGTTGTCGGGGTCGAGGGCCGACTGCCACGACGTGTCGTCGATCCAGTTCGAGACCAGCGGCACATCGCGCTTCAACAGTCGGGCGAGGCGCTCGGCCACCGGCTTCAGCGAGTCCTCGGGCTCGAACCGGCCCTCGGTCGGACGGCCGAGGTGCGACGTGACCATCACGGCCGCCCCCGCCTTCAACGCGGCCTCGATCGCCGGCACCGATGCCCGGATGCGCGTGTCGTCCGTGATCGAGCCGTCGTCGGCCTGCGGCACGTTGAGGTCGGCGCGGATGAAGACCCGCTTGCCGGCGAGGTCGAGATCGGTCATGCGAACGAAGTTCATGGCGTCATCCGCATCGAAAGAGGACCGACGCCGACGCGAAGTCCGCGCCTTGCGCCTCGGTCGCGCGCGAGTCCACGATCGACAGCTTGCCGCCGCGCGGCGTGCAGTACTGCAGCGCTTCCTGCTCGGCCTGGTACTTCAGCTCCGCCGGCTTCGACGTCATGAGAAAGCCACTGCGCTTCGTCAGTTCGTACTGGCCCGACGAGACCTCGACGACGTTCGTGCGGGGCGACATGGCGCAGCCTGCGAGTGCTGCGAGCCCGAGCGTCGCGATCAATGGCTTGATCACTTCGCGCTCATCAGATCGATCGTCGCGTCCAGCATCCGGTTCGAGAAGCCCCATTCATTGTCGTACCAGCTCGAGACCTTCACGAGGCGGCCTGCGACCTTCGTCAGCGTCGCGTCGAACGTCGACGATGCGGGGTTGTGGTTGAAGTCGTGCGACACCAGCGGCTCGGTCGTGTAGTCGAGCACGCCCTTCAACGCTTCGCTCTCGGACGCGGTCTTCATGATCTCGTTGATCTCCTCGACCGTCGTGTCGCGCGCCGCGATGAACGACAGGTCGACGAGCGACACGTTGATCGTCGGGACGCGGATCGCGAAGCCGTCGAGCTTGCCGATCATCTCGGGCAGCACCAGCCCGATCGCCGCGGCCGCGCCGGTCTTGGTCGGGATCATCGACATCGTGGCGCTGCGCGCGCGGCGCAGATCCTCGTGATAGACGTCGGTCAGCACCTGGTCGTTGGTGTACGAATGTACGGTGGTCATGAGGCCGCTGACGATGCCGATCGCATCGTTCAGCGGCTTGACCAGCGGCGCGAGGCAGTTGGTCGTGCAACTGCCGTTCGAGATCACCGTGTCGCTCGCCTTCAGCACCTGCTGGTTGACGCCGTGCACGATCGTCGCGTCGACGTCCTTGCCACCCGGCGCCGAGATGATGACCTTCTTCGCGCCGCCCCTGATGTGCGCCGACGCCTTCTCCTTCGTCGTGAAGAAGCCGGTGCACTCGAGTACGACATCGACGTTCATCGAACCCCACGGCAGCTTGGCCGGGTCGCGCTCGGCGAACACCTTGATGCGATCGCCCGAAGTTGCAACCTTCTTGCCATCGGTCGAGACGACGATCGAGTCGCCGTCCGCCTTGACCGTGCCCGGGAAGCGTCCGTGCGCCGTGTCGTATTGCGTGAGGTGCGCGTTGGTCTTCGAGTCGCCGAGGTCGTTGATCGCGACGATCTCGATGTCGTGCTGCTTGCCACCCTCGTAGTGGGCGCGAAGGATGTTCCGGCCGATGCGGCCGTAACCGTTGATGGCGACTTTGATGGTCATGATGAGTAATTGAAGGATTGCAAAGTTAGCGGATCTCGTACTTGTAGGGCTGCTCGTACTTGAGCGGACCGGTCGGCGATGTGCCCGGGCCGAACACCAGCTGGACGCTGGCCATCGCCTCGAGGCTCTTCCGGTCGAGGATCACATCGCCGCTGCTCGTGACGAGGCGAACGCCGAGCGGATGCCCGTCCGGTCCGAACGTCCCACGAACGACGTTGGCGCCCGTGCGACGCACCGCGATGTCGGACCGCTGGTACGCCGGCAGAAAGAACTGCATGATCATGCGGCCGCCGCCGATCTGTGCGCTGACCGGTGCGGGCGTGAAGCGCATGCGCGCGGTCCACTTGAGCTCGCTGGCACCGGAGGTCGGACGGCAGAAGCGATAGCGTTCGAATGCGGCGACCGCGGCTTGTTCGAACTCGGCTCTGTCCTCCTCGGGAGCATCGGCCGAAGCGAGGACCGTGTTGGGAACGCCCGCTTCATCGACTCGAAACCGCATCTGGGTTTCCCAGGATGCGCGGCGGGACCACACCGGTTCGCGGAACACCGCAGGACTCGTCGAGAGCAGTTGAGGAACTGACGCGTCCGCCACGCAAGGTGCGGCGGGCGCGAGGTCGGTGCCGACCGGGATCGGCGTCTCGACGACGGAAGCGCAACCGGACGACGCGATCGCGATGATCGCTGCCACGGTCGCGCAACGTGATCGCGTGTTCATGCACCAATGGCTTCGATCACCTTCTTCGCAGTCGCGACGATGTTGTCGACGGTGATGTGGAAGTGCTCGTAGACCTGCTTGTAGGGTGCCGACTCGCCGAAGTTGTCGACGCCGATGACGGCGCCTTCGGCCCGCACGTACTTCCACCAGTAGTCGGTGACGCCGGCCTCGATCGCGACGCGCGGGATGCCGTCGGGCAGCACCGATGCCTTGTAGTCGACCGCCTGGCGATCGAACACCGACGTCGACGGCATCGACACCAGGCGCGCACGCACGCCCTGCGACGCGAGCGCCTTCGCGGCATCCGCCGCGATCTGCACTTCGGACCCGGTCGCGATCAGCACGACCTGCGGGTTCGGCACGTCGCGCAGCACGTAGCCGCCGCGCGCGATCTCCTTCGTCTGCTGTTCGGTCTTGTCCTGGTACGGCAGGTTCTGCCGGCTCAGCAGCATCGCGATCGGGCCGCGCTTGTCCTCGTGGTTGCGATTGATCGCGCACGCCCACGCCATCGCCGTTTCGGTCGTGTCGCAAGGACGCCAGACGTCGACATGCGGAATCAGCCGCAGCGACGACGTGTGCTCGACGGCCTGGTGCGTCGGCCCGTCCTCGCCGAGGCCGATCGAGTCGTGCGTGAAGACGAAGACCGTCTGCCGCTTCATGATCGCCGCCATGCGGATCGCGTTGCGCAT
>CAXTPX010000446.1:0-3644 GCA_964246005.1 uncultured Burkholderiaceae bacterium
GCCGCGATCGGCGGCTCGACCAACGCGGTGATCCACCGGATCGCGCTGGCAGGACGCCTCGGCGTCGCGGTGAACATCGACGACTTCGACCGGCTCGCGAGCGAACTGCCGTGCCTCGTCAACCTGCAGCCATCGGGCACGCATCTGATGGAGGATTTCTGCTACGCGGGCGGCCTGCCGGTCGTGATGAAGGAGATCGCATCGCTGCTGCACCTCGACGCGGTCACCGCCAACGGTCGCACCATCGGCGACAACGTCGCCGATGCCGAGAACTTCAATACGGAGGTCATCAAGCCGTTCGCCGATCCGTTCAAGGCGCACGCCGGCATCGCGGTGCTGCGCGGCAATCTCGCGCCCCGCGGCGCGATCATCAAGCCGAGCGCCGCGACGCCCGCGCTGATGGTCCATCGCGGCCGGGCCGTAGTGTTCGACACCATCGAGGACTTCCATGCGCGCATCGACGACGAGGATCTCGACATCGACGAGACCTGCGTGATGGTCCTGCGCAACTGCGGCCCGAAGGGCTATCCGGGCATGGCCGAGGTCGGCAACATGCCGTTGCCGCCGAAGGTGCTGCGAAAGGGCATCACCGACATGGTGCGCATCAGCGACGCGCGCATGAGCGGCACCGCGTACGGCACGGTGGTGCTGCACACCGCGCCCGAGGCGGCCGACGGCGGGCCGCTCGCGGCCGTGCGCGACGGCGACTTCATCGAGCTCGACGTGCCGCGGCGACGGTTGCATCTCGACATCGGCGACGCGGAACTCGCGGCCCGCATGCAGGACTGGGTGCGACCGGCGCCGCCGCTCAGCAGCGGCTATTGGAAGCTGTACGTCGACCACGTGCTGCAGGCCGACGAGGGCGCGGACCTCGACTTCCTGGTCGGCCGTCGCGGCGCCTTCGTGCCCCGGCCGGACGAGCCGGAACCCGAAGGCGGCGCGCTCGGTGCGTTCGTCCCCCGCGACAACCATTGACTTCGCAGCCCGCCATGACCGACCGACTCCGCGGCAAGACCGCCCTGATCACCGCGACCGGCCAGGGCATGGGCCATGCCGCGGTCCTGGCGTTCGTGCGCGAGGGCGCGACCGTCATCGCGACCGACCTGCATGCCTCGCTGCTGTCCGCGTTCGACGGCATGCCGCAGGTCACAGCGCGAACGCTCGACGTGCTCGACGACGTCGCCGTGGTCGCTGCAGTGGAGACGATCGGTCCGGTCGACATCCTGTTCAACTGCGCGGGCTGGGTCCATCAAGGCAGTCTGCTCGACTGCACCATCGCCGACTGGGACCGCAGCTTCGACCTCAACGTGCGCAGCATGTTCGTCATGACGAAGGCGATGCTGCCGAAGATGATCGCGAACGGCGGCGGCACGATCCTCAACATGGCATCGGTGCTGGGCGCGCACAAGGCGGCGCCCAACCGGCTCGCGTACGCGGCGAGCAAGGCCGCGGTGGTGGGCTTCACGCGCGCGCTCGCGATCGACCACGTCAAGCAGGGCATCCGCTGCAACTGCATCTGCCCGGGCACGGTCGATACGCCGTCGCTCGGCGACCGCATCAACGCGTTCGCCGATCCGGCCCAGGCCCGCCTCGACTTCATCCATCGCCAGCCGATGGGTCGCCTCGCGAACGCGACGGAGATCGCCGAGACGTTCGTCTATCTCGCGTCGGACGAGTCGTCGTTCATGACCGGACAGGCGCTGTTCGTCGACGGCGGCATGTCGCTGTAGTCAACGTCTACCTTCGTCAGCCCCTCCTTCGTCCGCCCTTCCCTTCCGTTCGAGAGTCCCATGAAACTGTTGCGCCACGGCCCGTCGGGCCACGAGAAGCCCGGCCTGCTCGATGCGGCAGGCCAGATCCGCGACCTGTCCGGCGTGATCGACGATCTCGACGGCAGCCAGCTCGCCCCGGCGGCGCTCGCGCGACTGCGCGCGATCGATCCTGCGTCGCTGCCGCCCGTCGACGCCGGGACGCGCCTCGGCACGCCGGTCGCCCGGGTCGGCAAGTTCCTCGCGGTCGGCCTCAACTACTCGGACCACGCGGCCGAGTCCAACATGCCGATCCCCGCCGAACCCATCCTCTTCACGAAAGCGATCAGCTGCCTCAACGGTCCCGACGACGACGTGATCCAGCCGGTGGATTCGACCAAGCTCGACTGGGAGGTCGAGCTCGGCATCGTCATCGGCACGAAGGCGCAATACGTCACCGAGGAACGCGCGCTCGACCACGTCGCCGGCTACGTGCTGATCAACGACGTCTCGGAACGCGAGTTCCAGCTCGAACGCGGCAGCCAGTGGGACCGCGGCAAGGGGTGCGATACCTTCGGTCCGGTCGGCCCGTGGCTCGTCACCGCCGACGAGGTCGGCGACCCGCAGTCGCTCGGCCTGTGGCTCGACCTTAACGGCCGGCGTTGCCAGACCGGCAACACCGCCACGATGATCTTCGGCTGCGCGCACCTGGTCGCGTACCTGAGCCGCTTCGTCACGTTGATGCCGGGCGACCTGATCACCACGGGTACGCCACCGGGCGTCGGGATGGGCATGAAGCCGCAGCGCTTCCTCGTGCCCGGCGACGTGATGACGCTCGGCATCGACGGCCTCGGCACGCAGACGCAGCGCGTCGTCGCGTGGGCGGGCGCATGAAGCGCGAACTCCTCCTGATCGCGCCGATCTACGCGCCGACGCAGCAGCATCTCGAGGCCACCTACACGCTGCATCGCCTGTGGGAAGCGCCCGACCCCCATGCGAAGTGTGCCGAGCTCGCGGATCGCATCGAGGTCGTCGTCACGCCCGGAGGCCGCGGCATGACCGCGGCCGAGATGAAGGCGCTGCCGAAGCTCGCGTTGATCGCCTGCTTCGCGGTCGGCGTCGATGCGGTCGACGTCGCTGCGGCGACCGCGCTCGGCGTCAAGGTCACCAACACGCCCGACGTGCTGACCGAGGACGTCGCCGATCTCGCGCTGGCCCTCGTGCTGGCGACGGTGCGGCGGGTCGCGGCCGGCGACCGTCACGTCCGTTCGGGTGCCTGGCTGAAGGGCGCGATGCCCCTCACGAACAGCCTGCAGGGCAAGACGATGGGCATCGTCGGCATGGGACGGATCGGGCAGGCGATCGCCCGACGCGCACAGGCGTTCGGGCTCCGCATCGAATACCAGGGACCGCGCGACAAGCACTTGCCGTTCCCGTATCACGCCGACCCCGTCGCGCTCGCGGAACGCTGCGACATCCTCGTCGCCGCATGTCCGGGCGGCGATGCGACGCGTGGCATCGTCAGCAAGGCGGTCATCGAGGCGCTCGGACCCGCGGGTGTGTTCGTCAACATCGCGCGCGGCTCGGTGGTCGACGAGCCGGCATTGGTCGATGCGCTGGTCGACGGCCGCTTGGGCGGCGCGGGCCTGGACGTCTTCGCCGACGAGCCGCGCGTGCCCGAAGCGTTGTTCGCGCTCGACCACGTGGTCCTGCAGCCGCACGTCGGCAGCGCGTCCCACACGACGCGAACCGCGATGGGCCAGCTCGTGATCGACAACGTCGCGGCGTGGTTCGCGCAACGGCCGCTGCCCACGCCGGTCAACTGATTTCCCGTGTGGGAAAGTCGCCGCCTGCGTCGGCTCGACAAGTCGCGCGCGAACGTCAGGCCGGATCGGA
>CAXTPX010000447.1:0-3644 GCA_964246005.1 uncultured Burkholderiaceae bacterium
GCCGGCGCACGCCCCGGTCGACCTGCCCGCGTCCCAGCCCACGACCCACGATCACCCGCTGCCGATCGTGGCAGCGGCGTTGGCCGACGCCCCGGCGGTCGCCCCAGAATTCGCATTGCCGATAACGCCCCCGCTCGTCCGCGTGGAGGACGTGGAGGACGTGGAGCACACGCCGCCACCCGAAGTCCCGGACGAGCTGCCGACCCTCGCCTTCGCGCCGCAGCGTCGTTCGTCCTCCCGCACGTTCGCGCTGGCCGCGGCGATCGCCGCAGCGGTCATCGTCGTCGGGGCGACGCTGTGGCCGGCGCCGCAGCCGAGGCCGTCGGCGGAAGCGGGTCCGCCCGCGAGCACGACGCCGATCACGCGTGCGACACCGGCGCCTGACACGATTGCACCTGCGACAGTTGCAACCGCCACCATTGCACCCACCACGACCGCACCGGTGAGCGCGCCGCCTCCCGACAAGCCGAGCGAACCCGCCGTTCCTGCCGTGCCGCCGGCCATCGCGACCGGTGCGCCGATCGAACCGCAAAGCAAGCCCGAGGTCCGCGTGCCCACGCCGGAGAACGTCCCATCCCCCGCCCGCGACGTCGCGGGGCCCGTCCGTGCCGAAGTCACCGCACCCGCCGTGATCCCGGCGCCCCCCGGCCCGAAGACCGTGCCGCGGATCGTCAAGCAGCCCGATGCTGCGGTCGTCAGGCCGGTGGCCGTCGCACCGGCCGCAACGTCCGCGAAGGCAGCGGAAGCGCGCAAGCCGGCTGCGACGCCAACGGCCTGCACGCGTTCGACCTGCGGCAGCGTCGTGTCGGTCCGTGCGATCGACGACACGGCGACGCGGGACTACGAGGTCATCGTGCGACTCGACGACCGGACCATCCGCGCCGTGCGGATGCCGGCGCGATGGAGTCTCGGTGCGCGCGTCCGCGTGGTCGGCAATCGCTTCGAGCCGGCCGGCGATCACTGACGGCCCGGCTCAGCGCCCGCGCAGCGGCATCCAGATCTCGTTGCGTCGCAGGAACCACGGCATGAACGGCGCGTCGTAGCGCGAGTAGACCGGCTCGCCGTCGGTGGGCAGGTTCGCGTCGACGAGCACGGTCTTCAGCCGCGCGAGATGCTCGTCGTAGTTCGCCTGCGACCATGTGCCGGAATAGCGGATCGCGGCGACGCGTTGGGCGGGAACCTCGTGCAGGTGAACACGCTGGTCGAGCGGCACGGGCGCCGTGTCGAGCGTCACCTCTTTCGGCAGCACGAACTGCACGACATAGCCGCCGCCGCTCGCGCTCTGCGTGACGGGCGCCGTCATCTCGAGTCGGACCGGCGCCGCGGCCTGGGTGACCGGTGCCGTCATCGCCAGCTTTCGTTCGCCCTGGTTCTTGCCGAAGATGTAGCCGGCGAGGATCGGGAACGCCGTGCTGCCGGCGGCGCCGGCAGGACCCGCGACCTCCACCTCGGCGACCACGTACGGCTGATAGTCGCGAATCTCGACGTCGCCGCCGATGGCACGCACGATCCGGTACTCGGGTTCCTCGATCGCCATCGTCGACTCGGCAGCGGACGCGAGCGCCAGGGTCAGGACCAGCCGGACGACGACACGGCCGTTCATGCCTTCGGCAACGTGACGCCCATCTGCCCCTGGTACTTGCCGCCACGGTCCTTGTAGCTCGTCTCGCACACCTCGTCGCTCTCGAAGAACAGCACCTGCGCGACGCCCTCGTTCGCATAGATCTTCGCCGGCAGCGGCGTCGTGTTCGAGAATTCCAGCGTCACGTAGCCTTCCCACTCGGGCTCGAACGGCGTTACGTTCACGATGATTCCGCAGCGCGCATACGTGCTCTTGCCGAGGCAGATCGTCAGCACGTTGCGCGGAATGCGGAAGTATTCGACGGTGCGTGCGAGCGCGAACGAGTTCGGCGGGATGATGCAGACGTCGCCCTTGAAGTCGACGAAGCTCTTCTCGTCGAAGTTCTTCGGGTCGACGATCGTGCTGTTGATGTTCGTGAAGATCTTGAAGTCGTTCGCGCAGCGGATGTCGTAGCCGTAGCTCGACGTGCCGTAGCTGACGATCTTGTGGCTGACGCCGTCCGCATCGTTCGCGACCCGCACCTGCTGCGGCGCGAACGGCTCGATCATCGCGTGCGACGCGGCCATCTCGCGGATCCAACGATCGGACTTGATGCTCATCGACGCTCCGGGTGCTGGGTAGCGCGGGATTCTACGGGACGGCGGACGTGGGCCTCGACAGGCCGACCGCCTCGACGATGAACGCCGCGATCGCCTCGACATCGTCGAGGAGGAAGCGCGGCAGCGGCGCGTCGACCTCCGCGTCGCTCGCGATCGCGACGATGTGCGGATCGTCGGGCCACAGCAAGGTTTTCCCGAGCGCAGGACGATGCACCTCGAGCTTCGGTATCGGCTCGCGCTTGAAGCCTTCGACGAGCACGAGGTCGCAGTCGGACAGGTGCGACAGCAGTTCGGCGAGCGTCGGTTCGTCGGCGCCGCGATGCTCGCGCATCAGCGCCCAGCGCGCCGGCGAACTGATCAGCACCTCGTGCGAGCCCGCCTCGCGAAAGCGATGGCTGTCCTTGCCGGGCTGGTCGATGTCGAAGCGGTGATGCGCGTGCTTGACGACCGACACGCAGAGGCCGCGCGACGCGAGCGACGGCAGCAGCCGCTCGAGCAGCGTGGTCTTGCCGGAGCCCGACCAGCCGGCAATGCCGAAGACGTTCATGGATGAAGGGTTTGCATGGTCGGGCCGGATGGTAACGGGTTGTGACGGCGGTCCACGGCGGCGGATGGCCGCTCGTTGTGGCTCTCGAAACGCAACACCCCGTCACCAGTCCGCTTCCACATGACCGCACTCGCAGTCGATTCGAATCCTTCCGTCACCGGCGTCTCCGGTGCAGGCCTCTACCGCAGCCTGTGGCGCTTCTCGAGCGGCGCGCGCAGCGCCCTCCTGATCGGTGCGGCGCTGCTGACCGGCTCGCAGCTGCTGCGCCTCGCGCTGCCGTGGTTCGTCGGTCAGGCGGTCAACGCGTTGCAGCGGGGCGGTACGAGCCAGGTGCTGCAGGCCGGCACCTGGGTCGCCGGCCTCCTCGCGACCTGCGCCGCCGCATGGGCGCTGCACGGACCGGGGCGCGTGCTCGAACGGGCGGTCGGCGTGCGCGTGCGTCGCGGCGTGTCCGAGGCGCTGCTCGACAAGCTCTCGAATGCACCGTTGCGCTGGCACGATCGCCACGCCGCGAGCGACCTGCAGCAGCGCATGGGTCAGGCGAGCGGCGCGCTCGACGGCTTCGCGCAGAACCAGTACGTGGTCCTGCAGAGCGTCGTGACCTTCGTCGGCACGCTCGGGGCACTGGTCCTGTTCTCGCCGCTGACGGGGCTTCTCGCTGTCGTCGCGTATGCCGTGCTGGTCACGGTCGGCATGCACTTCGACCGGTCGATGACGCGGCTCGCCGAGGAGCAGAACCACGCCGAGCGGCGTTACGCGTCGGGCGTGCTCGAGTACGTCGGCAGCTTCGTGACCGTGAGCGCGCTGCGCCTGCAGCCGGCGATCCGTCGCATGCTGGGCGCCCGCCTCGAGTCGATCTTCGTGCCGTTGCGTCACTCGATCCGGTTGAACGAGATGAAGTGGTGCGTCGTCGATC
>CAXTPX010000448.1:0-3629 GCA_964246005.1 uncultured Burkholderiaceae bacterium
CGTCCGGTCGCGATGCTGCCGGTGAAGCATTGGGCGTCGGCGTTGGCGATGATGAGTTTCTGGCTGATCCGCAACATGGTCGAGGCCGGCAACCCGCTGTATCCGGTGCACGTGCACGGACTCTTCGATCTCTTCGGCTGGAAGGCGGCGCCGGACTTCGACCTGCGGGCGCGGACCGACACCCAGAACGAATGGGTCGACGCGACGTGGCAGTGGGCGATCTATCCGTGGGTCGAAGGCAACTTCGTCAACCAGAACTTCAAGCACAGCTCGGGACTGGGCGCGTTCTTCGCCGCGACCGTGCCGGTCGCGGTGCTGGTCTGGCCGCTTCATCTGGTCGCCGCCGGGCGGGCTCGCGGCAGTGACGCTTCCGTCGCTCGGATCGGCGAGCCCGCTTCGACGCTGCGGGCGCAGGCGGTGGTCTACGGCCTCGCGATGACCGTCGTGGCCGCATGGTGCCTGCTCGGCGACCGGCAGCCGCGTTACGTCATGGCGGCGGTCGTCCTGCTCAGCCCGATCGCCGCGTGGATGCTGACGCTGGCGACCGGGCGCCTGCAGACGCGATACGAAGCGCTGCTGACCGTCTGCATCGCGACGATGGCATTGGTGATCGGCGTGAGGATGATCGCGACGAACGGCGTCGCGTTGATCCAGAGTCCCCATGCGACCCGAAAGGACTGGCTCGAATATCCGGCGGCGATCGACCGGTTGCCCGCAGGCTCCGTGATCGCCAACGGCGTCGACCGTCAGGTCAACTACCTGCTGCTCGGGAAGGGGCTGCGCAACCACATCATCGACACCGAAGAGGTCAAGCGGCGCTTCGGGACCGCCGACGAAACGTTGCGGATCACGCGCGAGGGGGCCGCGGCGACCGGGCTGACGCATCTGTACGTGATGGCCGACCGGCGCCTCGCC
This sequence comes from uncultured Burkholderiaceae bacterium, assembly GCA_964246005.1. Taxonomy (GTDB): domain Bacteria; phylum Pseudomonadota; class Gammaproteobacteria; order Burkholderiales; family Burkholderiaceae_D; genus CAHJXF01. The sequence continues at coordinate 916 of CAXTPX010000448.1, forward strand.
ACCGACGATTGCATCGCCCTCCGGGAAATCGATCAACTCGATCGCAATCCGTTCAATCACCAGCCGTTCGAGGCCGCACACGTGCTCTATCGAGTGGATCGGCTCTGCGGGGACGCACCGAAGTGATCGACGACCGGAACGGACCACCGCCGCAGGCGACGTTGCCCGATCGCCGCGCCGCGGCGTTCGGTCGCGCCGCGGGCCCGCCGATCGACGACGCGCGCCGACGCGTCGCCGGCATCGCGCCCGCGGACGTGCCGGCCGGTTGCGAGGCGGCGCTCGTCGATCTGTCCCTGGTGGTACCGGTCTTCAACGAGATGGAAAGCGTCGGACTCTTCGTCCGGGCGCTCGACTCGACGTTCGACGCGTGTCCGTATGTCCGGCTCGAGGTGGTGTTCGTCAACGATGGCTCGGTCGACGGAACGCTCGCCGCCCTGCTGTCGCTCCAGTCGCGCGATGCACGCCTGCGAATCGTCGACCTGAGTCGCAACTTCGGCAAGGAGGCCGCCCTCAGCGCGGGACTCGCGGCGGCGCGCGGTCACATCGTCGTGCCGATGGACGTGGACCTGCAGGATCCACCGGGCCTGATCCTCGCGATGATCGAGCAGTGGCGCAACGGCTTCGACGTCGTGGTCGGGCGCCGCATCGACCGGGGCAGCGACACCTGGGCCAAGCGCATTTCGGCAGCGTGGTTCTACCGGATCCACAACCTGATCGCCGAAGCGCCGATTCCCGAGAACGTCGGCGACTTCCGCCTGATGGATCGCGCGGTGGTCGACGTGCTCAATGCCATGCCCGAATCGCGACGCTTCATGAAAGGCCTGTTCGCGTGGGCGGGCTTCCGGACGGCCGTCGTCGACTACGACCGGGCGCCGCGTGCGGCCGGCGCCACCAAGTTCGGCGGGTGGCGGTTGTGGAACTTCGCACTGGAAGGGTTCACCAGCTTCAGCACCTTTCCCCTGCGGGTCTGGACCTATGCCGGCGTGTTCGTCGCCTGCATCTCGTTGTCGTACGCGGCCTTCATCATGATTCGCACGCTGGTTCACGGCATCGACATTCCCGGCTACGCCTCGCTGCTGGTCGCCGTGACGCTCCTGGGCGGCATCCAGCTGATCGGCATCGGCGTGCTCGGCGAGTACCTCGGACGGACCTACCTCGAATCGAAACGGCGCCCGGTGTTCGTCGTACGCCGCCTCTACGAATCGAGCGGACCGCGAACGATCGAGGCGCCTGCCCCACCCGGCGCCTGATGGCCGCGACGCCACGCGCAACGACGATGCAGTCCCCCAGGTCCCCGAGCAGCATCGCCGCCCGCCTGACCGACGAGTCGCTGACCGCATCGCGTTTCGCCATCGTCGGCGCGGTCGCGACCGTCATCCACATGACGATCGTCTGGGTGCTCGCGAGCGTCTACGGGATGCAGGTCTTCGTCGCCAACCTCGTCGCGTTCGGATGCGCGTTCGCGTTCTCGTTCGCGGGCCATCACTGGTGGACTTTCCGGACCACCGGTTCGGTGAGACGACGGCTCGTCCGCTTCTTCCTGATCTCGGTCGCCGGGCTCGCGGCCAGTTCCGTCCTCCTGTCGATGGTGTTGTCGACCGGCCTGCTGACGCCTGCCAATTCGGCCCTGGTCGCGGTCGCCATCGTGCCGGTGCTGAGCTTCGTGTTCAGCCGTCTGTGGGGCTTCAACGGCCGGTGACGGGCGATGGTGCAAACTGCGCCCCCCGGACGTCCATCGAACACCGCTCATGCCGATCACGCCCAACGAAGCGCTGACCCGTTGCATCGAACACCGCGAGATCTTCCACGACGAGATGTTGTCGCTGATGCGCATGCTGATGCGCGGCGAATTGTCGCCGTCGCTCGCTTCGGCGCTCCTGCTCGGGCTCCGTGTGAAGAAGGAAACCATCGGCGAAATCGCGGCGGCCGCGCAGGTCATGCGCGAGTTCGCGACGCCGGTCGTCGTCGACGACAAGCGGCACCTGATCGACCTGTGCGGCACCGGTGGCGACGGCGCCCATACCTTCAACATCTCGACCGCCGCGATGTTCGTCGCGGCGGCCGGGGGCGCGCGCATCGCGAAGCACGGCAATCGTGGCGTCTCGTCGCGGTCGGGCAGCGCCGACGTGCTCGAGGCGCTCGGGGCCGACGTGATGCTCGCCCCCGAACAGGTCGCGCGCTGCATCGCCGAGACCGGGATCGGCTTCATGTTCGCGCCGGCCCATCACAGCGCGATGAAGAACGTGGCGGCGATCCGCAAGGAACTCGGCGTGCGCACGATCTTCAACATCCTCGGACCGCTGACCAATCCGGCCGGGGCGCTGTACCAGCTGATGGGCGTGTTCCATCCCGACCTCGTCGGCATCCAGGTGCGGGTATTGCAACGGCTCGGCGCGAAGCACGCGCTCGTCGTCTACGGCAAGGACGGCATGGACGAGGCCTCGCTCGGCGCGGCGACGCTCGTCGGCGAACTGAAGGACGGCGAGGTTCGCGAGTACGAGATCCATCCGGAGGACTACGGCCTCGCGATGAAGTCCAATCGCGGCCTGAAGGTGGTCGACGCGGACGAGTCGAAGGTCATGATCGACGAGGCGCTCGCCGATGTCGACGGCACGCCGCGCGAGATCGTCGTGCTCAACGCGGGCCTCGCGCTGTACACCGCCGACGTCTGCGACTCGATCGAGGCGGGCATCGCCCGGGCGCGCGAAGTCATC
>CAXTPX010000449.1:0-3615 GCA_964246005.1 uncultured Burkholderiaceae bacterium
ACCGGCCTGCTCCAGCACCGACTTCGTGTAGCGGCCGACCGGCACGCTCGCCGGCTGGCCGATCGCGATCTTCGCGAAGCGATCGGACCGCAGGTCCGCCAGTCCGGACGCCGTCAGCTTGCCGTCGGACGGCGCGATCACGACGAGCGCGTTGCGCACGAAGTCGACCCGCGTCGCGACGTCGACGAGGCCCTGCTTCTGCGCGTCGTCCATCGTCTCCTCGTCGGCGCTCGCGAACACGTCGACCGGCGCGCCCTTCGCGATCTGCTGCAGCAGCGCGCCGGAGGCGGCGAAGTTGAATTGCACGGTCGTCCCCGGGTTCTGCGCTTCGAACGTCGTTCCGAGTTCCTTGAACGCGTTCGTCAGGCTCGCGGCGGCGGAGACGGTCAGGTCGGCTGCGCCGGCGCTGCTGGAGACCAGGCACAACAGGATCGACGCGATGGTCGACGAGGGACGATTCATGACAGTGCCCGGCGTGAAAAGGGGGCGTGATATTTCTTCGAATATAACGCTGTTCGTGACGATCATGAAGGGCGACGACGCTGGGTTCCCGCTTTCGCGGGAACGACGGCGCTGGTGGCCGTATGGTCTCCTGCGCGGGACGACAGATCAGCGGACAGCGCGATTCATCCCTTCGTCGTTCCCGCGAAAGCGAGAACCCAGCGTCGTTGCCTTTCCGAGGCTTCCGATGAAAGCCCCCAGGTGCTCTAATCACGCAGGCTCTCTCACGGATCCCTCTCCATGCCTTCCCGCTCGACCAGCGCCGCGACCCGCCCGAAGGCTGGCCCCAAGCCCGAACTCCGCTTCCGCCCCCGCGTGACGGCCGGGGACGCGATCGCGATCGGTCCCGGCAAGATCGCGTTGATCGAAGCGATCGCCGAGACCGGATCGATCACCGCGGCCGCGAAGAGCCTGGGGATGTCGTATCGCCGCGCGTGGATGCTGCTCGACGAGCTGAATCGTTCGCTCGACAAGCCCGCGGTCGAGTCGGTGAAGGGCGGCCAGGACGGGGGTGGCAGTCGGCTGACCGACAGCGGCGTGAAGCTGGTCGCGCTCTATCGAAGCATCGAGGCGACCGCCACGGCGGCGTGCCGCGCGGACGTCACGCGACTGATGAGGCTGCTCGCGCATTGACCGCGCTGCGCCGGTGACCGGGCGATATATCCTGCGGTACATGCCGCTCGCTGCATCCCTGCCCGTCCGTCGTCCATGACCTTAGCCGTCTGGATCACGATCGCGCTGACATTGAAGGTCGCGCTATGGGCGACTGCGATCAACCTGGTTCTCGGCGTCGGTGTCGCCTGGTTGCTGGCGCGCAAGTCCTTCGTCGGGCGCGAACTGCTCGACGCCGTCCTGACGCTGCCGCTGGTGCTGCCGCCGACCGTCCTCGGCTATTACCTGCTCGTGATGGTCGGCAAGCAGGGCCGGCTGGGTGCCTGGCTGCAGGGTTCGCTCGGCGTCAACCTGATCTTCACGTGGCAGGGCGCGGTCATCGCCGCGACGCTCGTCTCGTTCCCGCTCGTGCTGCGTTCGGCGCGCGCCGCGTTCGAGGCAGTGGACGGACAACTGGAGGACGCCGGACGCGTGCTCGGCCTCGGCGAGTGGGCGGTCTTCGCGCGCGTCACGATGCCGATGGCGTGGCCCGGCATCCTCGCGGGCACGCTGCTGGTGTTCGCCCGATCGCTCGGCGAGTTCGGTGCGACGCTGATGGTGGCGGGCAGCATCCCCGGCCGGACGCAGACGCTGTCGATGGCGGTCTACGAAGCGGTGCAGGCCGGCGACGATGCGCAGGCCAACTTCCTCGTCGCGATCACGTCGATCGTGTGCGTGGCGGTGCTGCTCGCGGCGGGCCGATTGGCGCCGCGACGGGCCCTGCGATGACCAAAGCACCGCGACGAACCACCCTCGCAGGTGACGTCGACTACGCGATCCACGGTGACGGGTACGCCGTCCGACGCCGGACCGACCCGCGCATCGGACGCGCGATCGTCGAACAGCTCGGCGACGCGAAGACCGTGCTCAACGTCGGCGCCGGCGCCGGGTCGTACGAGCCGCGCGATCGCTATCTGGTCGCGGTCGAACCGTCGGCCGCGATGCGCGCCCAGCGACCGCTGCAAGCCGTGCCCGCGATCGACGCCCATGCCGAGAACCTGCCGTTCGACGACCACGCGTTCGACGCGTCGATGGCCCTCGTCACGATCCACCAGTGGAACGACCTGTCGCGCGGCCTCGGCGAGTTGCGACGCGTGACGCGCGGACCGGTCGTCGTCATGTGCTTCGACAACATCGCGCTCGACGCCTTCTGGCTCGCCCGCTACGTACCCGAACTGATCGCGGTCAACCGGTCGCGCGATCCGGCGATCGAGGTTGTCGCAGGAGGCCTCGGTGGCGACATCACGGTGGTGCCGGTCCCGATCCCGATCGACTGCGTCGACGGCATCCAGGAAGCGTTCTACGCGCGGCCCGAGGCCTTCCTCGATCCCGCGGTACGCCGCTCGCAGTCGGCCTGGACGTTCGTCGACGACGCGGTGATCGAACGCTTCGTGAGCGACCTGTCGCGCGACCTTGCCGACGGCGCCTGGGATCGCGCGTACGGCGGGTTGCGCACACGGCCGACCTACGACGGTTCGCTGCGGCTGGTCGTCAGTCGCCCGAGCCGAAACGCGTCGTGAGCTTCGACGTCGACATCGCGCGACGGATGACGAGCGGCGACCGCTCGTTCGACCTGCAGGTCCGTTTTCGCACGGCGACGCGCCGCACGGTGTTGTACGGACCTTCCGGCGCCGGCAAGAGCCTCACGCTGCAGGCGATCGCCGGACTGCTGACCCCCGACCGCGGCCGCATCGCCTTCGACGACGAGGTGCTGTTCGAGGCAGCCACGGGCGTCGACGTGCCGGCGCGGCGACGCGGCTTCGGCTACCTGTTCCAGGACTACGCGCTGTTCCCGCGACTCACCGTGCGGCAGAACATCGCGTTCGGAATGTCGCGTGGTCTGCGCAATCCATCATCGACTGTCGACGTCGAGCCGGTGAAACGATGGCTGCGAGCCTTCGAGCTGACCGGGGTCGCCGACCAGAAGCCCGCGACGTTGTCGGGCGGACAGCGGCAACGCACGGCGCTGGCCCGCGCGCTTGTCGACGGACCCCGTGCGCTGCTGCTCGACGAGCCGTTCTCGGCGCTCGACCCCGCGCTGCGTCGACGCATGCGAGACGAGCTCGACCGGCTCCTGCGTGCCGTCGACGTGCCGGTGGTGATGATCACGCACGATCCCGAGGACCTCGCGCGCTTCGCCGACGAGGCGTTCCACATCGACGGCGGCCGGATCGTCGAAGCGGCCGAAGCCACGACGTCACGGGCCGACCTGGCCGCATGATTCAACCGAGGACTCCATGAAGACCAGTGCCCGCAATCAGTTCGAAGGAACCGTCGACGGCTTGCGCGAAGGCGCGATCAACGACGAGATCGACCTCGCGGTCGGCGATGGCGTGCGCGTCGTCGGGACGGTCACGCGACAGGGCCGCGAACAGCTCGGCCTCGAAGTCGGCGTGAAGGCCTTCGCGCTGATCAAGGCGTCGTCGATCATCCTCGTGACCGACAGCGACGATGTGAAGCTGT
>CAXTPX010000450.1:0-3609 GCA_964246005.1 uncultured Burkholderiaceae bacterium
CCCTGGCTCGCGAACGCCTCGTTGAGTTCGATCACGTCCATTTGATCGATCGTCATGCCGAGCCGCTCGAGCAGCTTCTTCGATGCCGGGGCAGGACCGATGCCCATGATGCGCGGCGGGACGCCGGCCGTCGCCATCCCGACGACGCGAGCCTTCGGCGTCAGTCCGTGCGTCTTCGCCGCGGCGCCGCCGGCGATCAGCAACGCGCACGCGCCGTCGTTGACGCCAGACGCGTTGCCCGCGGTGACCGTCCCGTCGGGCCGGACCACGCCCTTCAGCTTCGCGAGCGCTTCCATGCTGGTCGCGCGCGGGTGTTCGTCGCGATCGACCACGAGCGCGTCGCCCTTCTTCTGCGCGATGGTCACCGGCGTGATTTCTTCGGCGAGCGTGCCGTCGGCCTGCGCCCGGGCGGCTTTCGACTGGCTGGCGAGCGCAAAGCGATCCTGGTCCTCGCGACCGATCCCGAAGTCGGTCGCGACGTTCTCGCCGGTCTCGGGCATCGAGTCGACGCCGTAGCGTTCCTTCATCAGCTTGTTGACGAAGCGCCATCCGATGGTCGTGTCGTAGACCGTAGTGGTCCGCGAGAACGCGCTGTCGGCCTTCGGCATCACGAACGGCGCGCGGCTCATCGACTCGACACCGCCGGCGATCATCAGCTGGTTGTCGCCGGCCGCGATCGAGCGCGCGGCCGTGCCGATCGCGTCCATCCCCGACCCGCACAGTCGATTGATCGTCGCACCCGGGACGTCGACCGGCAGGCCCGACAGCAGCGCCGACATGCGCGCGACGTTGCGGTTGTCCTCGCCCGCCTGGTTCGCGCAGCCGTAGATCACGTCGTCGACCTGCGACCAGTCGAGCGACGCATTCCGTGCCATCAGCGCCTTGATCGGGACCGCGCCCAGGTCGTCGGTCCGGACCGACGACAGCACGCCGCCGTAACGGCCGATCGGAGTGCGGATCGCATCGCAGAGGAAGACGTCGTTCATGGAGGTCTCGCGGACAGAGAAGGGCCACGATTCTGCCATGCACGACGCGTCGACTCGACGTGCCGCGAACGGATCGCGCAGCGCACGCGAAACGACCGATTCATCGCGACTTCACCGCGGCTTCATCGACGGTTCACGCACCCGCTTCATCGTGCGGACGCGCTGGCACAATGCCGCGTCGTCAACGGGGGAACGCATGGCACGGTACAGCGAAGACCGGCTCGACAGCACGACGAGCCGACGATTCCGTCCCCTTCGAACGGTCGGGCTCCGCGGCCTCGCGGCGCTCGCGTGCGTCGTCACGTGGACGCTCGCCGACGTGCCCGGCCTCGCGGATGCCGCACCTGCCGCGAGCGACAAGGCCGTCACGATCCGCCAGTTCTCGCCACAGGGCGAGATCGCCAGCGTGCGCCAGGCGCGGGCGACGTTCAGCGGCGTGATGGTCGACTTCGGCGACGCCAAGCTCGCCGCGCCGTTCGACCTCGACTGCAATGATGCGAAGAACAGCGCCGGTAGCGGTCGCTGGGTCAACGACCGGTCGTGGGTCTACGACTTCACGAACGACGTCGCGCCCGGCGTCCGTTGCACGTTCAAGCTGAAGCCCGACACGAAGGCACGCGATGGCGGCGCGGTCGGGGGCAAGTCGAGCTATACCTTCACGACCGGCGGCCCCGCGATCGTCCGGAATTTTCCGTCGGCCGGCGTCGGCGGCGCGGGCATCGACGAGGAGCAGGTGTTCGTCCTCGTGTTGAACGGACCGGCGACGCCCGCGAGCGTGCAGGCCAACGCCTGGTGCGAGGTCTCCGGCATCGGCGAGCGCGTCGGCGTACGGCTCGTCGGTGGATCTGACCGAACCGAGCTGTTGAAGCGCTTCTCCCTCGATTCGTCGCTCGACTCGCGCGCGGACAACGTCACGATGCTCGCGTGCGCGCGCCGCCTGCCGAACAGCGCGACCGTGTCGCTGGTGTGGGGTCGTGGCATCGCCTCGGCGAGCGGCATCGCGACGACGGTCGAGCGACGCTTGAAGTTCGAGGTGCGTCCCGACTTCACCGCCAGCTTCACCTGCGAGCGCGAGAACGCGCAGGCCGCCTGCACCCCGGTGCGGCCGGTACGCGTCGAGTTCACGTCGCCGATCGCGAGACAGGCCGCAGAACGATTCGTGCTGCGCTTCGGTGATGGCGGCAAGACCGTCGAACGACATCCGACGTTCGATGCCGACGACCACGGCGCGTCGGTGACGACGGTCGAGTTCAAGCCGCCGTTCGCGGAAAACGCGGACCTGACGATCGACGTGCCGAAGGATCTCGTCGACGACTCGGGTCGTCCGCTGACCAACGCGTCGCTGTTCCCGTTGAAGTCGAAGACCGCGCTCGCGCCGCCGCTCGCGAAGTTCGCGGCGTCGCCGTTCGGCATCCTCGAGCTGAACGCCGATCCGGTGCTGCCGCTGACGGTGCGTCACGTCGAGGCGGCGCTCGCGATCAAGGGCGTCGCCGTGACGGGGGGTGAGCCGACGACGGCACCCACGGCCAGGTCGCAGGGCATGGTCCGCTCGGTCAACGTCGATGCGGGCCAGGGCGATGCGGCCCTGATCGAATGGCAGCGTCGCATCAAGCGGTATCACGAGTCGAGCATCGCGCGCGACGAGGTCGACCTGGCTGACCTGCCGCCCGATGTCCGCGCCGTCGTCGAGCGCGAACGCGTCGGCCACAACAAGCGCAACGAGCGGCAGCAGGCGCGTGCCGAGGCGCGCGAGGAGAACATGGTCGCGACGCGCGAGCTCAGCCTGCTGAAGCGCAACCCGGCGGCGAAGCCGATCGCGTTGCCGGGTACGCGCACCGACGACCCTCGGCCGTTCGAGGTGGTCGGCATCCCGCTGCCCGAGCCCGGCTTCCACGTCGTCGAGATCGAGTCGCAGCGTCTCGGCGCGGCATTGCTCGGGAAGCCCGCGCCGATGTACGTGCGCACCACGGCGCTCGTGACCAACCTCGGCGTCCATGCGAAGTTCGGTCGCGTCAATGCCGGGGTGTGGGTAACGACGCTGGACCGTGCGAAGCCGGTCGCCGGCGCGGCGGTGCAGATCTCGGATTGCCTCGGCAAGCCCCTGTGGAACGGTGTCACCGATGCGCGCGGCTTCGCCTTCGTCGGCCGTGCCTTTCCGCCGGTCACCTACGGCGCTTGTCGCAGCGACGACAGCGACGACAGTGGCGAGACCGGTTACTTCGTGAGCGCCCGCAAGCCGATCGCCGACGGGCCGAACGCGGGCAAGACCGACCTGGCGTTCGTGTGGTCGAACTGGAACACGGGCATCGAGAGCTGGCGCTTCAACCTCGTCGGCAACAGTTCGGGCGCGTCCTACGGCGATGGAGAAGGCGACGAGGGCGACGACGGTGCGACACAGAACAAGGTGATCGCGCACACGGTGTTCGATCGCACGTTGCTGCGTGCGGGGCAGACCGTCTCGATGAAGCATTTCCTGCGCATCGAGAACCTGTTCTCGCTGTCGCTGCCCGATGCGAAGAGCCTGCCGACGCAGGTCGAGATCACGCATGTCGGCTCCGACCAGAAGTTCGACTTCGACCTGACGTGGCGCGCGAATCGCTACGCGGAGACGACCTTCAAGTTG
>CAXTPX010000451.1:0-3608 GCA_964246005.1 uncultured Burkholderiaceae bacterium
CGCGTCGTGTTCTCCAATCCGACCAAGTACAACGCGATGTCGCACGACATGTGGCTGGGGCTGCCGGGGGCGATCGACGCGCTGGACGCCGATCCCGACATCCGCCTGATCGTGCTCGAAGGAGACGGCGACAAGGCCTTCGTGTCGGGTGCCGATATCTCGCAGTTCGAATCGGCACAGGCGGATCCGACCGTTCAAGCCGCGTTGAACGATGCGGTCGAGAAGGCGTATCTCGCACCGGTCCGTTGCAGCAAGCCGGTGGTCGCGAAGATCCGCGGCATCTGCATGGGCGGCGGTCTCGGACTCGCCGCCGCCTGCGACCTGCGCTTCTGCCGCGACGACGCGCGCTTCCGGATGCCGGCCGGCCGCGTGGGCCTCGGCTACGGCGTCATCGGCGTGCGCCGCTTCCTGTCGGTGATCGGCGTGCAGAACACGCTCGACATCTTCCTGTCGGCCCGCGTCTTCGACGCGAAGGATGCGCTGCAGATGGGTTTCGTCAGCAGGATGGCCGCGCGCGACGACTTCGACGCGATGGTCGACGACTGGTGTCTGCAGGCGGCCGAGAATGCGCCGCTCACCCTTCGCGCGCTGAAGCACACGGTCAAGCAGCTGATCCTGGATCCCGACGACCGTGACATCGCATCGGTCGACGCGATGCTCGCCGCCTGCTTCGACAGCGCCGACTACCGCGAAGGCTCGTCGGCGTTCATGGAAAAGCGGAAGCCGCAGTTTCGCGGGGTCTAGCGGGACAGGACACCAGGTCGCCCGTCGCTCACCGGCCGCCCGATACATCCAGCAGCGTGCCCGTGCAATAGGAAGCGGCATCGCCGAGGAGCCACAGGATGGCAGCGCCGACCTCGGTCGCCTCGCCCGGTCGGCCGAGCGGTGCGGAGGCGCCGAGGCGCTCGGCGCGATCCGGTTGTCCGCCCGAGCCGTGGATGTCGGTGCGGATGAGGCCCGGCCGGACCGCGTTGACGCGCACGCCGTCGTGGCCGAGTTCCTTCGCGAGGCCGATCGTCAGGGTGTCGATCGCGCCCTTCGAGCCCGCGTAGTCGACGTACTCGAACGGCGATCCGAGCCGGGCTGCCACCGACGAGACCAGCACGATCGAACCGCCGCGCCCACCGCGCGACTTCGGCATGCGACGTGCCGCCTCGCGCGCGCAGAGGTAGGCGCCGAGGATGTTGACGTCGAACATGCGTCGCAGCCGCTCGATCCCCATCTCGGCCAGTTGCATCGACGGGGCGACGATGCCGGCGTTGACGACGACCCCGTCGAGGCCGCGGCCTTCGGCACAGGCGACGTCGAACATCCGGACCACATCGGCTTCGACCGCCACGTCGCCCGGCACCAGCACGCCTTTCGCGCCGCGCTCCTCGACCGCGGCGAGCGTCGCCTCGGCCGCGCCGACATCGCTGCGGTAGTTGATCGCCACGGACCAGCCCGCCGCGGCGGCCAGCAACGCGACGCTGCGACCGATCCCGCGACTCGCGCCGGTGACGAGCAGGTTTTTCATGCGTCCTCCCGAGGGCTCGCAGTCACGTTCATCTTCGGCCAAGACGACCCGTGACCGGTCGTGCACGCCTGGATCGCTAGCGCCAGCGCAACTTGTCGCTGCGCTGTGCTTCGAGCTGGCCGCCATTGCGCAGGACGTCGCGGACGTACTCGGGATTTCGGATCCCGATCAAGCCGGGCATTTCCGTTGCCTTGGGGATGCCGTTCGACAGGATCCGCTTGCCGACGATCCTGAGGTGGCCGACACCGAAGAGTCTTTGCAAGAGCGGCTTTTCTATAACAAAGTCGCCGAGGTCGTGCAATTCGTGAGGCGTGTTTCGAGTGAGAACAATTCCTTTCTCGATGATCAGGCGCTGACTGGTCGCAGCGTATCGCGTGGTCTTCAGGATGAGGAATCGCCAGAACAGGATCACTGCGAGCACGGCACCGAGCAAATACGGAATCCGACCGATCCAGCCGAGCACCTGCGTGGCTTCCTCGTCGGACATCCGGGCCGGCTGTTGCGACGGCTGCCGGCGTGGTCTCGCGCCTCGCGCAGCGCTGGAACGCTGGTCCTGCGCCGCTGCCGCGCGGACCTGCAGCAACTCGGCCTGTGCGATCTTCGTGCCGATCAGCGCCGTGACGAAGATCAGCACCGCGATGAACGTGGGAACGATCAGCAGGGTCAGCGAAGGCCTGGCCTGCCAGATCATGCCTTCGTCCGTCTGATACCGGATCGCCTCGGCGCGCGTTGTGACCGAGTTGTGGCCGATGTCCTGGACGACGCCGCGAACGCCTTCGACCGGCGTCGTTGCGAGAACTTCGTCGATGACTTGCGGAGGAAAGGAGGGTCCCAGCTTCTGTTTCTTGAACATGGTGCGCCTCAGGATCGGATCACTGCCACGGCCGGTGAACGAGCGTACTGTAGAAGTCGCCGCAAGGGGAGTCGCAGCCTCTTCGCCCCGACTGGCCGCGGGGCGCTTACTTCGCCGCGGTCTTGTATTCCTTCAGGACTTCGGCGGCGACGAAGAAACTCGCGTCCCGCCTGCTCGGCCGCGTGCTGTTCGACATCGCGATCTTCGCCGTGATCGTCGGCGTCGCGACCTGCATCACGCCCGCCGGTGTGTAGGTGCTGCTGCAGCCCTTCTTGCCGCATCCGGACGAGGAGGTCGCGGCCGTCTGGTACTGCGCCTCGCGCGTCTCGTTCGATGTCGAGACGATCTCGAAGCTCGAGAAGCCCGCCTTCAGCGTGTCCTCCGCGGCTCGACGGACGATCCAGTTCTGCAGCGTGATCATCTCGGTTCCGCTGTTGCCCTTCGCGAAGATCGTTCGATGCGTGGCGTCGTCCGGCGACGAGGTGACCCCGCCGAAGGCATTCATCTCGCCGTAGGGCGCGGTACCGCAGCCTGCGAGAAGCGACGCCGCGACGAGGAGCGCGCCGAGGCCCGACCAGGTTCTCTGCGTGCGGACGTGGCCGCGATCGGATTCGTGAGTCGTCATGTGCTTCCTCATGTGGTGAAGGGACCGATTCAAGGACAGTGCGGGACGCGCCTTGCGCCTCGACGCGTCGAACGCATCAGCCGCCTGTTGTCGGCATCGACGCCCGTCACCGACCGGATCGGCGCGACGATCCGGAACCAATGGGAATCAGCGTGAAGGTCAGGAAGAGGCCCGTGCCATGCCCGATCGGTGCGAAGGCGTCGAATGCTCGGGCAAGCCTAGCCGGCAGCGACCGCTCGCATGTTCACGGATCGATCACGAATGCATTTCGTGACGAGGCCGTTGCAACAACGGACAACCCGGCTGCCGGATCTCGACGGATGGATGCCGGGCCACCACCGTGCCGGCCGGTGGCTCACCGCCCCCGGTCTGCTGTCTGGCGAGGGACGTCCTGTGGACTTGCCGCCAGCGTCCGGGCCAGCCGCGAGCGCATCCAGCTCGGACTGCCCTGCTCGACGAGCTGCGTGATGGCCCCGGACATCAGCGCGTTGCCCGCGTCCACCTGACCGACGAGCGCGAGCGCGCGGCCGCGCTCGCCCACCAGGCGCGCGGGCCAATAGGTCGACGGTGAGCCCTGCGCGATCAACTCCGCGTCGAGGCGGCGGAGTCGCTCG
>CAXTPX010000452.1:0-3601 GCA_964246005.1 uncultured Burkholderiaceae bacterium
CGCGATCGCCGTGACCTCGGCGATCGCTTGCCGACGTGGTGCCGGTACGGGAACGCGCTTCGACGACATGTCGCTGATCGACCAGGGCGTGATCGACGGGCTCGGCATCGGGCTCACGCAGCGTCGCTACCTGCAGCAGGATCTGGCCGACGGGCGACTTGATCTGGGGGCGCCGACGGTCCTGACCCGTGATCGTGGCCTCCAGCTCGTCTGCCTGCCCGAGACGACGCGACGAGCGGAGATCGAAGCCTTCCGCTCACGGCTGATCGGCATCGGTCGCTCGAGTTTGCAGACAATCTGCTTGCATGATTGTCTGACAATCTTCAGGATGCGGGTCATGCAATCGCCGCTCCGCGTGATTCACGCCGACACGCTTCGTTCGCGGGTCGAGGACAGCCTTCGCCAGGCGATCGTGAACGGCCAGCTCGCGCCGGGCGAAAGGCTGGTCGAGCGGGAGCTGTGCGAGATGTTGAATGTGAGCCGACCGTCGCTGCGCGAGGCGCTGCGCCGGCTCGAAGCCGAACGGCTGATCGTGATCGTGCCGCATCGCGGGCCGGAGGTGGCGACGCTCTCGCTCGCAGAGGCGCGCGACCTGTATGCCGTGAGACGTCTGCTCGAGGGCTTCGCCGCACGCGAGTTCACGCGACGTGCGTCCGACGAACAGGTGCTGGCATTGGCAAGAACCGTGAAGCGGTTGCGCGACGCCGGGGAGAAGAAGCTCAAAGCCGGCGTCCTCAACGCAAAGGCCGACTTCTATCGACTGCTCCTCGCAGGTTGCGGCAATGCACTCGTCAGCGACCTCCTCGGCGGCCTGCTCGCGCGCGTGAGCCTGCTCCGCGCGACGTCGCTGATGCATCCCGATCGACTGCCGCACACGCTCGACGAGATCGACGCGTTGCTCGCCCGCATCCGCGAACGCGATGCCGCCGGCGCGCAGCGAATGGCCGAACGCCACGTGCACCACGCCGAAGCTGCTGCGATCGAAGTCCTCGAACGCGGGACCACCCTCTCTGTCGCAAGTGCGACCGGAACGACACGATGAATCGATGCGAAGGCAGTACGAAGAGGGTCGGACCCGGTCGCGTGCTCGCCATCGGCGCCGCCGTCTTCGTCCAGGTCGCGATCACCGTGGCGGCGCATGCGGCCTATCCCGAGCGCTCGATCACGTTCGTCTCCGGCTTCTCGCCCGGCGCGACCAACGACTTCGTCACGCGCTACGTGGCGCGGGGCGTCGCCGAGACCCTGCACACCACCGAGGTCGTCGAGAATCGGACCGGCGCCAACGGCATCGTCGGCACGAGCTATGTCGCACGGGCTAAGCCCGACGGCTACACGTTGCTGACCGCGAACTCGGCGTCCCACGGTGTCAACCCCACGCTCTACGCCTCGCTGCCGTACGACGCCCTGAAGGACTTTCAGGGCGTGAGCCTGATGGCCAGGGTGCCCTTGGCGATCGTCGCAAGCCAGACGCTGCCGGTGACCGACCTGAAGGAGCTGGTCGCTTATAGCCATTCGCATCCCGGGACGTTGGGCTACGCGACCAGCGGCATCGGCTCGACCGGCCACCTGACCGGGGAAGCCCTCATCTTCGCGTCGAAGATCGACATGAACCACATTCCCTATCGCGGTGACGCGCCGGCCGTCGTCGATACGCTGTCCGGTCAGGTGCCGCTCTGCTTCGTCGCGTTGTCGGCCGCAACGCCGCTGCTGGCGACCGGCAAGCTGAAGATCCTCGCGGTGGCGAGCGCGAAGCGCCTGCCGGCATTCCCCGACGTGCCGACGATCGAGGAGTCCGGCTATCCGGGCCTCGTCATCTCGCAATGGTTCGCGATCGTGGCGCCCGCCGCCACGCCGAAGCCGGTGATCGACCAGCTCAATCTCGCGATGAAGGGCGTCCTCGAGTCGGACGCCGCGAAGAAGAGCTTCGCGACGGTCGGCGCCGAACCGGTGTACACCACGCCCGCGCAGACCCAGGCGTTCATCAAGGCGGAGATCGACCGCTTCGGCGAGATCATCCGACGCATCGACCTGAAGGCGCCGTGACGACCGTATCGCAACCGGCGGGGGTCCCGTCGAGCCGGCAGGACGGACCCGTCACGATCCGGCAGCTCTGGCGTGAGGATCGCGTCGTGCTCAACAGCTGGCTGTCGCTGCCCGATGCCTTCACCGTCGAGATCATGGCGCGGCAGGGCTGGGACAGCCTCGTCATCGACCTGCAGCACGGCCTGATCGATTTCCAGATGGCGGTGCAGATGCTGACCGCGATCTCGACCACGCGCGTCGTGCCGCTGGTCCGCGTGCCTTCGCTCGATCCGGCGTCGATCATGCGGGTGCTCGATGCAGGCGCGCTCGGCGTGATCTGTCCGATGGTGAACACGGCCGACGATGCCGAGCGGCTGGTGCGTTCGATGCGGTACCCGCCGGACGGCGAGCGCAGTCACGGACCGCTCCGCGCGAACCTGGTCTACGGCGCCGATTACCGCACCCGGTCGATGGAGCTGGTGGTGGGTTTCGCGATGATCGAGACCCGCGAGGCGCTGTCGAACCTCGACGCGATCCTGCGTGTGCCCGGTCTCGACGCCGTCTACATCGGACCGTCGGACCTCGCGCTGGACCTCGGACAGGAGCCACAGCGCGACCCGACCAATCCGATCGTCGTCGACGCGATCGCTCATGTCCTCGCGCGTGCGAAACATCATCGCGTCCGGGCGGGTTGTCATGCCGGCGCACCGAGCCAGGGCCTCAGGATGGCGGCCCTGGGCTTCGACTTCGTCACCGTCGGGTCCGATGCGCGTCTGATCGAGGCTGCGGCGGCGGCAGCCGTGCGCGAGTTCCGCGAAGGCGCGCGATGAAGATCGTCGAGATCCGTGGCTATCACTTCACGTTCGTGCCGCCCGAGCCGATCGCCAACGCGATCAACGTCCTTCGGCAGCGCTCCGGGCTGCTGGTCGAGATCCTGACCGACGACGGCATCACCGGCTGGGGTGAAACGATCTCGTCGCCGCACGCCGCCGCCGGCTTCATTCGCTCGAAGCTCGCGGCCTTGCTGCTGGGCGCGGATCCCCGGGCCACCGGACGATTGTTCGCGACGATGTCGTCGATGCTCGGCTATGACCGCCGGGGCGCGGGAATGATGGCGATCTCCGCGGTCGACACGGCGCTTCACGACATCGCCGCGCGGGCCCAGGGCATTCCGGTCCATGCGCTGTTGGGCGGCGCGCTTCGGAGCGAACTGCTCGCCTATGCGAGTGGGCCGTTCATGAAGGCCGACGGGGACCCCTATCGCGCGATGGCGTCCGAAGTCGAGGCGCTGCAGCAACGGGGCTTCCGCGCCTTCAAGCCGAGGATCGGGCTCGACCCGAAGGCCGACGCGGTCGCGATGATCGCGTTGCGCCGGCAGATCGGCGCCGACGCCGCGTTGATGGTCGACGCCAACCAGGGCTACACGGCGCGCGCCGCGATCGACGCCGTCCGACGCATGCAGGACGCGGATCTGCTGTGGATCGAGGAGGCGGTCGGCCCGGAAGCCTTCCATGGCTACCGTACCGTCGCGCGGGCAGTCGACATCGCGGTGGCCGGCGGCGAAGCGCGCGGCAGCCGC
>CAXTPX010000453.1:0-3597 GCA_964246005.1 uncultured Burkholderiaceae bacterium
CGAGATGCGCTATCACGACGGCGCGCAGCGCTGGGTATTGATCCGCTACGTGCCGACGCGCGACGAACACAACGCGGTCACCGGCTTCTACACGACGGCGACCGACATCCAGTCGCGCAAGAAGCAGGAGATCGCGCTGCAGCAGGCCAACGGCCTGTTGACCGCCCACTTCGAGAACACGCCGCTCGCGTCGTTCACGCTCGACGGCGCCAGCCGCGTGACGCGCTGGTCGTCGCAGGCCGAGACGTTGTTCGGCTGGCGACGCGACGAGGTGATCGAACGATCGTTCGCGGACCTCGGACTGATCGACCCGGAGTTGCTGACCGACTTCCTGCCGGACCAGGCCGACGCGGACACCGTCACCGGCAACACGCGATTGCATCTGGTGCCGGCTCGTCGTCGCGACGGCTCGGCCGTGACGTGCGAATGGCACATCGCGGCGCTGCGCGACGGCGCGGGGCGCATCACGTCGTCGCTCGCGTTGATCCAGGATGTCTCGCAGCGCGTCGAGGCCGAGCGTCGCCTGACGGAGATCGCCCAACGCGACACGTTGACGCGCCTCCTCAACCGCAACGCGCTCGAGCCGACGCTTCGCGCGTTCATCGAGCGGGCACGCCGCGGCAACACCGGCGTCGCCGTGCTGTTCCTCGATCTCGATCACTTCAAGAACATCAACGACACGCTCGGCCATCGCGTCGGCGACCTGATGCTGATCGAGGTGGCGAGCATCCTTCGACACTGCGTGCGCGCGGAGGACGAAGTGGCCCGCATCGGCGGCGACGAGTTCATGGTCGTGATCGCGCATGCGCAACCCAAGTCCATCGCGCACGAGACCGCGCAGCGCATCATCGGCGCGCTCAGCACGCCGATCCGCGTCGACAACCAGCGGCTGTCGGTGACGTCGTCGATCGGCATCGCGATCTATCCCGACCACGGCCGCGCGCCCGAGGCGCTGATCCGCAGCGCCGACCTCGCGATGTACCGCGCGAAGGAGAACGGCAAGAACCGCTTCGAGTTCTTCTCGGCACTGCTCGCGCAGCGCAGCGAGCGTCGCAGCGCGGTCAAGAGCGCCCTGAAGCTGGCGTTGCAGAAGGACGCGTTGCGCCTTTATTTCCAGCCGCGCGTGCGTATCGCCGACGGCCGCATCGTCGGTGCCGAAGCGCTGCTGCGCTGGACCGATCCGCGCCTCGGCGTCGTGTCGCCGAAGGAGTTCATCGTCATCGCCGAGGAATCGGGCCTGATCCACGAACTCGGGCTGTACGTGTTCCGCAAGGCCTGTCGGCAACTCGCGGACTGGCAGGGGAACGGCGTCTCGCTTGGCGTCCTCTCGGTCAACTTCTCCGCGCACCAGTTGCTCGTCGCGACGTTCATCGACGAGGTCGATCACGTGATCGAGGAGTCGGGCGTCGACCCGCGGTACATCGAGGTCGAGATCACCGAGACCAGCATGCTGTTCGACCTCGGCGTCACGAAGAACGTGATCGCCGACCTCAAGCATCGCGGCATGCGGATCGCGATCGACGACTTCGGCACCGGCTTCTCGAGCCTGTCGCACCTGCAGCAACTCGACGTCGACACGCTGAAGATCGACCAGAGCTTCATCCGCGACATGCTGGTCGACAGCGGCGATGCGGCGATCACGACGTCGGTCATCAGCCTCGCGCGCGGACTGAAGCTGTCCACGACGGCCGAAGGCGTCGAGAACGACCAGCAGTTGCAGGCGCTGCGGCTCGCGGGCTGCGACTACTACCAGGGCTTCCTGTTCTCACCGGCCATCGTCGTCGAGGACGTCGAAGAGTTGCTGCGACAGCAGGGCGATTTCGGTGTACCGCAGGAGCCCTGCTGACGGGTCAGGTCGGCAGGCGTTGACGCACCTGCTCGAAGAAGCAGATCGCCGCAGACGCCGCGACGTTGAGCGACTCGCCGTGGCCGGGCTGCGGAATGCGGACGAGCGTCGCGTCGGCCGTCAATTCGATGGCGACCCCCTGCCCTTCGTGACCGAACAGCCACGCGACCTCGCTGCGCAGGTCGACGTCGTAGACCCTGGCCTCGCCGTGCGGGCTCGTCGCGAGCCAGTCGATCGTCGAGCCGACCCGCAGCGCCGCGAGATCGCAGTCCTCGAAGAGGCGCAGGTGGAAGTGCGCGCCCATCGCCGAGCGCAGCACCTTCGGCGACCAGGCGCCGGCGCACCCGCGCGACAGATAGACGTCGCCGATGCCGGCGGCCGCCGCGCTGCGCAGGATCGACCCGACGTTGCCCGCGTCCTGGACGCGGTCCAGCAGTACCGACGTCGCGACGAGTCGTTCGGGTCGCGAGGGCTTCGGCAAGTCGACGATCGTCAGCAAGGCGATGCCGTGCACGACCTGGCTGAGCGAACCGAAGAGCGCATCGTCCAGTACGACGCACGAGACATCGTCGGTCGCTTCACGCGCGCGGTCGAGCAACCCGACGACCTCGGCATCGTCCAGCGCCGAACGGCCGATCACCAGGCGACGAGGCCTGCCGCCGCTTCGCAGGAACGCGTCGCACAGATGGATGCCGTCGAGGATCGCGACGCCGGCTTCGCGCCGCGTGGCCGCGTCGTCGATCGTTCGTCGCAACGACTTGTAGAGCGGGTTGTCGCGCGACGCGATGTGCTTCATCGCACGGCCCTCGTCACTCTTCTTCATCGCTCCATGCGCTCGCGATCGACTCGATCGACGCGAGCGACAGCGGCGTGCCGGCGAGGCGCGCTTCGATGGCCGCACGAACCGGCGCGAAGCTGCGTCGATGGATCGCCGAGGCCCCGTGCTCGGCAAGCGACGCGAGGTGTCGCCGTGTCGCATAGCCGACGTGCTGGTCGAAGCCGTACTGCGGATGCTCGGCGTGCAGGCTGCGCATCAGCGCATCCCGCGCGGTCTTCGCGAGGATCGACGCGGCCGCGATCGCGGCGATCTTCGCGTCGCCCTTCACGACCGCCTCGCACGGGTGATGCAGCTTCGGCAACTGGTTCCCATCGACCAGCACGTGACCGGGTTCGACCGACAGTCCTTCGACCGCGCGCCGCATCGCGAGCAGCCTCGCCTGCAGGATGTTGATCGTGTCGATCTCCTCGACCGATGCGAAGGCGATCGACCAGGCCATCGACTTCTCACGGATGCGATCGGCCAGCCTCTCGCGCGTGGCGGCGGGCAACAGCTTCGAGTCGCGCAGCCCGCGGATCGGCCGATCGGGATCGAGGATCACGGCGGCCGCATACACCGGACCGGCGAGCGGACCGCAGCCCGCCTCGTCGACGCCGCACACCCGCGTCGCGCTCGTGAAGAGGCTGAGCGAGAGGTTGCGATGACGCTTGAAGCTACGAACCATCGGTCACTTCTTTCGGGCGTCGGTCAACAGTTGTGCAATGACCGACGCCGCCCGTTCGTTCACCGCTCGCCTGGGCCTCGAGCTGCCACTCATCCAGGCGCCGATGGCCGGCGTGCAGGGCGGCGCGATGGCCTCGGCCGTCTCCGGCGCCGGGGCGCTGGGGTCCCTGCCGGGCGCGGCGATGACGCCGCAGGCGCTGCGCGACGCCGTCGGCGAGATGCGCCGCGGCGGCCGATCGCCGGTCAATCT
>CAXTPX010000454.1:0-3595 GCA_964246005.1 uncultured Burkholderiaceae bacterium
GACACGATCGAGATCGCGATCAACAGCGCGCGGTTCTCGACCAGGTCGGCGAGCGGCACGACGAAGAAGAGGCCGACCGCGTAGCCGATCTGCGTGATCGAGACGGTCAGGCTGGCCGCGCGCGGCGACAACCCGATGTCGGGTGCGATCAGGCCGATGATCGGCTGCGCGTAGTACAGGTTGGCCACGATCGCGCCACAGCAGAACGCGAACAGCGCGACCATCGCGCCGGACATTCGCATGGCGGGCGTGGTCGATGCGGGGACTTTCATCGAGGGGCGGGGGTTTTCGGAGGGCGCCGATGATCGCACGCGAAGCCGCTCGCGCCCGCGCGGCGCCGGAGCGAAAGTTGCTGACGTCGGCGGGGCAAAATGGAATCATCCGGCCCACCTCGAACGGCGCGCGGGCGTCCCCCCTTCACGAAGCGATCCATGGCCAACGCATTGAAGCGCTATCGACTGTCCGACGACGACAAGCTCGACCTGTCGCGGTTCGATCCGTCCGAGCACGTGCTCGACGTGGGAGACAGCGATGCGACGGAACGCGCGCAGCGGGCGATCCAGGAAGAGATCGGCGACCTGCAGAACCGGCTTTTCGCCGAAAGCCGCAAGAGCCTGCTGCTGGTGCTGCAGGGCATGGACACCTCCGGCAAGGACGGCGTCACCATCGCGACGTTCTCCGGCACGCATCCGCAGGGCGTGATCGTCACGCCGTTCAAGGTGCCGAGCACCGACGAGGCCGCGCACGATTTCCTGTGGCGCATCCACGCGCGCGTACCGGCGCGCGGAATGATCGCCGTGTTCAATCGAAGCCACTACGAGGCCGTGGTGGCCGAGCGGGTGCTCGGCCTCGCGAGCGTGGCCGAATGCAAGCGCCGCTACGGGCAGATCAACGCGTTCGAACGGTTGCTGGTCGAGCAGGGAACCGCCATCGTGAAGTGCTTCCTGCACCTGTCGCCCGACGAGCAGAAGAAGCGTCTGCAATCGCGCATCGACGAAGAGAGCAAGCACTGGAAGTTCAATCCGGCCGACCTCGTCGAGCGGAAGCGCTGGGACCTCGACATGGTCGCGTATACCGATTCGATCCGCCGCACGTCGACGAAGCTCGCGCCGTGGTGGATCGTGCCGGCCGACTCGAAGCCGCATCGCAACCTGATGGTCGCGACGCTGGTCCGGGATGCGCTGGTGAAGATCGATCCGCACTATCCGCCGCTTGCGGCCGACGCGCGTGGCATCGTCGTCGAGTAACGTTCAGCCGCCTCCCTCCCGAAACATCACCATGATCAGACGCATCGCGACGTACCTTCTGGCAGCTGCATTCGGCACGACCCTTGCCACGCCCGTCTGGTCCGCCGAAGGCATGTGGACGCTCGACAATCCGCCGACGAAGGCGATGCAGGCCGAACTCGGATGGGCGCCCGATCGGGCCTGGCTCGACCGTGCCATGCGCGGCGCCGCGCGCATCGGTACCGGCTGCTCGTCGTCGTTCGTGTCCAAGAACGGGCTCGTGCTGACCAACCACCATTGCGTCGCGCGCTGCGTCGAACAGCTTTCGACGGCCGGTCGCGACCTGCTGAAGGACGGCTTCCTCGCCGGCGCGATGGCCGAAGAGCAGCGCTGTCCCGCGATCGGCATCGACCGGCTCGAAGCGATCACCGACGTCACGGCAGAGGTCGGCCAGGCGACGGCGGGCCTGACCGGCACCGCGTACAAGACGGCGCAGAACACGACGAGGGCAAGACTCACGTCGGCCTGCGTCGCGGGACTCGACGAGCGCGACCGCGCGCGCGTGCGCTGCGATGTCGTCGACCTCTACCACGGCGGCCAGTACAAGCTGTACCGCTATCACCGCTTCACCGACGTCCGGCTCGCGTTCGCGCCCGAACAGGCGATGGCGTTCTTCGGCGGCGACCCGGACAACTTCAACTTTCCGCGCTACGACCTCGACATGGCGCTCGTGCGCGTCTACGAGGACGGTCGGCCGGCGAAGGTCGCGGACTGGTTCCCGATCGACCCGAAGGGGCCGGCCGCGGGCGAGGCGGTGTTCACGGTCGGGAATCCCGGACAGACGCAGCGCGAGCTGACCGTGGCGCAGTTGTCGGCGTTGCGCGACGTGGTGATGCTCGACCAGTTGCTGCGCACGGCCGAATACCGCGGCGTGCTGCTCGAGTACCGCACCACCGGCGCCGAAGAGGCGCGCATCGCGAACGTCGAGTTGTTCGGCATCGAGAATCGCTTCAAGGTGTTGAAGGGCCAGTTCACGACGCTCCTCGATGCGTCGTTCTTCGAGCGCAAGCAGGCGGACGAGCGCGCGCTGCGCGCCTTCGTCGCCGCCGATCCGACGCTCTCGGCGAGTACCGGCGGGGCGTGGGACGCGATCGCTGCGGCGAGCGGCCTGCAACGCACGCTGTATCTGCAACGCGACCTGATCGACCAGGGCCGCGCCTTCAACAGCGTGTACTTCGCCTTCGCACGGGCGCTGGTGCGAGGGGCGGCCGAACGAGGCAAGGCGAACACGGACCGCCTGCCCGAGTTCAACGACAACCGGCTGCCCGCCCTCGAGGCGCAGTTGATGTCGACCGCGCCGATCTATCCCGACCTCGAGCAGCTCAAGCTCACGTACTCGCTGACGAAGCTGCGCGAGCTGCTTGGGTCGAGTGCGCCGCCCGTCGTCCGCGTGCTCGGCAAGCGATCCCCGTCCGACCTCGCAGCCGACATGATCGGACGCACGCAGCTCGGCGATATCGCCGTGCGCCGACGCCTGTGGGACGGTGGTGCGGCCGCGATCGCGGCGAGCGACGATCCGTTCGTTCGCCTCGTCGCGTCGCTCGACCCGGAAGCCCGCGCGCTGCGCACCCGCTACGAGCGCGACGTCGAAGCCGTGGTCCAGGCCAACACCGAGAAGATCGCGCAGGCGCGCTTCGCGATGGCGGGCGACACGATCTATCCGGATGCGACCGGCACGCTGCGGCTGTCGTACGGTGTCGTCAAGGGATGGGACGAGGGCGGCCAGCCGGTCGCGCCGTTCACCGACTTCGGCGGTGCCTTCGACCATGCGACCGGTTCCGCACCGTTCGCGTTGCCCGCGAGCTGGCTCGCGAAGCAGGGGCAGATCGACCTGTCGGTGCGGCTCGATTTCGTGTCCACCAACGACATCATCGGTGGCAACTCGGGTAGTCCGTTGCTAAACCGGCGCGGCCAGCTGGTCGGCCTCGCCTTCGACGGCAACATCCACTCGCTCGGCGGGGCCTACTGGTACGACGGGGCGATCAATCGCACGGTCGCCGTGCACAGCGCGGCGATCCTGCAGGCGCTCGAACAAATCTACGGCGCGAAGGCACTGGCCGACGAGATGCGCGGGAACTGACCTTCACCGACCCGGTGGTGTCGCTTCCCATTCGGCCTCGACCTCCAATGCCGGCAGGTCGCGGTTGCAGGTCACGAAGGCGCGTTCGAGGCCTGCGCCGTCGAAGCGGATCGTGAAGTCGCGGCCTTCGATCGATCCGTCGGTTTCCGCCCCTTCGATCTTCCCGACGTGACCGTGGTACCGCCGCCCGGTGTCGAAGTGCGCGCTCCAGAAGAACGGCAGGTCGTCG
>CAXTPX010000455.1:0-3578 GCA_964246005.1 uncultured Burkholderiaceae bacterium
CGACGTGCGGCGGTACTCCTTGCCTTCGAAACGGTCGAGGCGCTCGAGGTCCGCCGCATCGACGTCGAGATGCAGGACCCCGGCGACCTGCGATCCTGCGGCGAGCACCATGCCCGGGTAGCTCTCGCCGTCGATCGCGAAGCGCGCATGGTCGTCGAGCTTCGCATCGACCCCTCGATGCGTGCCCTTCACCACCAGCGACCAGACCGCCGGAAACATCAACGACCCGTACGTGAAGACGTGGTGCTTCATCGCGCACCGTCCGCATGGCGGATGTGCCAGCACCGATGCACGCGTCGATCCCGAAAGTCCTCCGGCACCGTCTTCGCCGAGATCTCGACGAAACGCGCCTTCTCCTGGACCAGCGAGTCGAGCTCGAAGCTGCGCAGGTTGGTCGAGAAGAACAGGTCGCCGCGTGGCGACAACAACGCGAGGCATTGACGGATCAGCCAGACGTGGTCGCGTTGCACGTCGAGCACGCCCTGCATCGCCTTCGAGTTCGAGAACGTCGGCGGGTCGAGCACGATCAGGTCCACGCCGTCACGGTCACCCGCCTCGAACGCAGCGACCGCGTCGCGCAGCCACGTGAACACATCGGCGCGGATGACGCGGTGCCGGTCGGGGTCGATCGCGTTCAGCCGCAGGTTGCGTTCGGCCCAGTGCGAATAGGTATTCGACAGGTCGACGCTCTCGGACGAGGCCGCTCGTCCACCCGCGGCATGGACCGTGAAGCTGCCGGTGTACGAGAAGAGGTTGAGGAAGCGTTTGCCGGCCGCGAGCGCGCCGACCATCGCGCGCGTCACGCGATGGTCGAGGAAGAGACCGGTGTCGAGGTAGCCGTGCAGGTTGACGATGAAGCGATACCCGCCTTCGCGCACGACGATGTCGTCCTCGTCGAGCCCCGTCGCGGCGTGCTGCGCGGTCTTGTCGCCGCCGACGCGTTGCCGCGCGCGATGCTTGACCGCGATGCGATCGTTCGGGACCTCGAACGTCGCGGCCGCGACGTCGATCAGGTGGTCCACCCACTCGTGGTGTTCGGCCTCGCTCTGCTGCCAGCCGGTGTCGACCTCCTGGAACTGCAGGAACACTTCGCCGTCGCCGACCGACGACGTGGCATCGGCGTCGAAGTAGTCGATGATGACGGGGAATTCCGGAACGTCGCGGTCGTACACGCGGTACGCGTGGATGTCCCCACGGCGAGCCCACTTGCGAAGATGGCGAGCGTTCTTGACGAGCCGGTTGTGGAAATGCGAGAGGTCGGTCACGCGCGGATTGTACGGACGGTGCGATGACGAGACTTCGTCGCCCGACGAAGCATCCGCGCCACGAACGGTCCAAGCTCGACCGCTGAGAACCACACGTCGGACCCGTCCGGAGCATTGCCGATGAACACTTCGACCGAACCCCGCTTCGCCCGCATCGCCGCGATGATCGGCGACCCGACCCGCGCCCGGATGCTGGCCGGCCTCCTCGACGGCACGCTGCGCACCGCGGGCGAGATCGCGCAGTCCGCGGACGTCACGCCGCAGACCGCCAGCGCCCACCTCGCGAAGCTGCTCGACGCGCAACTCGTCACGGTCCGCACGCAGGGCCGTCATCGCTACTTCAGGCTCGCCGATGGCGATGTCGCGCACGCGCTCGAAGCGCTCGCGGTCGTGGACAGCCGGAGCGACGATGCTGGTCGTCGCCTGTGGTCGCGCGAGTCGATGAAGCCGATGCGCCATGCGCGCACCTGCTACGGTCATCTGGCCGGTTGTCTCGGGGTGCACCTTCACGATTCGCTGATCGAACACCAGGTCGTGTCGCTCGACGACGACGGCTATCGATCGGCGACGCAGCAGCGATGGCTGGACGATCTGGGCTTCGATGCAAGTCGCGTCGTGCCGTCGTCGAGAGGCATCGCCTATCCGTGCGTCGACTGGTCGGAACGACGCGACCACTTCGCCGGACCGCTGGCCGTCTCGCTGCTCGACCATTTCATCGAGCGACGCTGGCTCGTGCGCAGCGCCACGTCACGCGCGCTGACGGTCGGACCGCAGCGCCCGCGCGCGTTCGACGAACTGCTCTCACGAGCGAGCGGTTGAAAGAAAAAGGACCGCGAGCCTCGCGGTCCCGCGGTCCTTCGTCGAACGAGGTCGACGCGCTCAACCCATGTGCAGGCCGCCGTTCAGCGAGAAGTCGGCACCGGTTGCATAACCGCCTTCGTCCGACGCGATCCACGCCACGATCGAGCCGATCTCCTCCGGCAGGCCGAGCCGCTTGACCGGGATGCCGGAGACGATCTTCTCGAGCACTTCGGGCCGGATCGCGCGGACCATGTCGGTGCCGACATAGCCTGGCGACACCGTGTTGACCGTCACGCCCTTGGACGCGACTTCCTGCGCGAGGGCCATCGTGAAGCCGTGGATGCCGGCCTTCGCGGTCGAGTAGTTGGTTTGCCCGAACTGACCCTTCTGCCCGTTGATCGAACTGATGTTGACGATCCGCCCGAAGCCGCGATCGACCATGTCCTCGATCACCTGCTTCGTGACGTTGAAGAGCGAATTCAGGTTGGTCTCGATGACCGCGTGCCAGTCTTCGTACGACATCTTGCGGAACTGGCCGTCGCGCGTGATGCCGGCGTTGTTGACGAGGATGTCGACCGGACCATGGTCCGCCTTCACCTTCTTGAACGCGTCGACGGTCGACGCCCAGTCGCCGACGTTGCCGACCGACGCATGGAACGTGAAGCCGAGCGCCTTCTGTTCGTCGATCCACTTGGCGTGATCGCGGCTCGGACCGCAGCCGGCGACGACGGTATATCCCTCCTTGTTCAGTCGCTGGCAGATCGAGGTGCCGATGCCGCCCATGCCGCCCGTCACGTACGCAATGCGTTGTGCCATTCGTCTCCTGCCTTTCTGGTTGGATTCTTCGACCCGTCGAACCGTTCGTAACGTCGGCGATCAGTGGACGCGCTCCACGCACATCGCCACGCCCATGCCGCCGCCGATGCACAGCGACGCCAGTCCCTTCTGTGCATCGCGCCGCTGCATCTCGTACAGCAGCGAGACGAGGATGCGGCACCCCGATGCACCGATCGGATGCCCGATCGCGATGGCACCGCCGTTGACGTTGATCTTCGACGTGTCCCAGCCCATCTGCTGGTTGACCGCACACGCCTGCGCGGCGAACGCCTCGTTGACTTCCATCAGATCGAGCTCGTCGGGCGTCCATCCGGCCTTCTCGAGCGCGCGCTTCGACGCGCTGACCGGTCCCATGCCCATCACCTTCGGCTCCAGGCCGGTGGTGGCGAACGACTTGATGCTGGCGAGCGGCTTCAGGCCCAGTTCCTTCGCCTTCGCGGCGCTCATCACGACGACCGCGGCCGCGCCGTCGTTGAGGCCGGACGCGTTGGCGGCCGTCACCGTGCCCTCCTTCGAGAACGCGGGACGCAAGCCGCTCAACGCGTCGACCTTGACGCCGTGGCGCACGAACTCGTCGGTCTCGAACGGGACCGGCTCGCCCTTCTTCTGCGGGATCGGGAACGGCAGGATCTCGTCCTTGAAGCGCCCGGCCTTCTGCGCGGCCTCGGCCTTGTT
>CAXTPX010000456.1:0-3572 GCA_964246005.1 uncultured Burkholderiaceae bacterium
TGCCTGCGCGGCGCCGATGGCCTGCAGGTCCTCGACCTCGGAAGCGGCCTTCAGGTCGGCGTCGAAGCCTTTGGCCATCGCGAGCAGCGCGTCGATCGACGCCTGCAGGTCCGCACCGCGCAACGTCTCGTCGCCGTTCGCGACGTCGAGCACGTCGCCTTGCTGTGAGTCGGTCATGATGTTTCCTGGTTCCTAGTCGGGGTCGGTGTCGCGGGCCGTCCGGATCGCCTCGCGCAGCGTCGTCAATCGGTCCCGCATCTCGCGCGAGTCGGGCTTCAACGCATCCGTCGAGAAGCGGTCGACGGCGGCGAGCCACGCGTCGATGACCGCGCCGATGCGGGCCGGCACGGAGCCCACCGAGTTCGCGTCGCGCTTGTCGAGCGCGGCCTGGCGCGTGCGCAGCTCGCGCAGCAACTCGGCCGTGCGGATCGGCTCGGCCTTTCGCATCGCCGCGTTCTGGAGAACCGATTGCGTCGATGCGGTCGAGCTCGAAACCACTGTCACGAAGTTGGCGTAAGGCGGACGCGTCGCGCCGCCCGGCGACAGCACGAAGAACGACTTGAGCGAGTTGCCGAGGACGACGAGATCGGGCGTCGCCTGCATCATCCGGCGCACGGCGTCCTCGCGCTTCGCGGACGCGAGTGCCTGGACCAGCAGGTCGGAGATGCGGATCAGCGCGTCGGCTTCGCCGGCCGAGACGATCGCGTTGCCGCCGCGATCCTTCAACGCCTTGACCTTGCCGCCGACGCCCTTCATGTCGGCGGTCAGGTCGAACGGTTCGTCGTCGGCGAGCGCGCTCAACGCGTCCGCATAGCCATCGAGCACGTCGACGGTCAGCGACGCGAATCGACCCTGCGTGCGACGGTACTGCTCGCACGCCGCGAGGGGCCGATCGTCGGGCAGGTTGTTGACGACGATCACGAGTTCGGCCTGGTCGACGCACAACGAATCGAGCTGCGCGAACTCGGTCTTGAGGAGGCCGGTCATCGATGTCGTCTCGTTCGAGAACTGCGATACGGCCTTGAAGTTCGCGCAGCCGGACAGCAACGCGGCGGCGATCAGCACCCACAGACGAAGCTTCACGCGACGACCCTCCTAAAGTGTCCTGAGTTGAATGGCGCACGGCCGGACCGCCGGATACTGCTTCAATATCGGCGCCGCTGGAAGGGGCCGATCTTGGCTGGAGGCGCGCATGACGGCAGAATCCATAGCCTGCCGCCCGCCTTCGGGAGTTTCATGTCCGACGAACAGATCCACGTCGAAGCCGACGCCGTCGCGGCGCCGGCGGAGTACACCGCCGAGGTGCGCTTCGGCATCGTGATGTACGGCGGCGTGTCGCTGGCCATCTACATCAACGGCGTCACCAACGAGATCTTCGAGATGGCCTGCGCGACGCCGCGCGAAGGCGTCGTGATCGACCGGACCGACGAGCCGTTCACGCGCTCGCTCTATCGACGGCTCTCGTGGCTGGTCGGCAGCGACGATCTGCGGGAGTCCTACGCGAAGGCGATCGAGGCGGCACGCGCGGCCGCGAACGGCGATGACCCGGCCGACGCCTGGCCGGCCGTCGCCCTCGGCAACTGCACGCAGACGCGCTTCGCGGTCGACGTCGTCGCCGGCACGTCGGCGGGCGGCATCAACGGCATCTTCCTCGCGAAGGCGCTCGCGAACGGCGAGCGCTTCGCCGCGTTGAAGGACCTGTGGATCAACGAGGGCGACATCGCGCTGTTGCTCAACGACGAGAAGTCGTACCTGAACACCGATCCGGCGATCACGCCCCGCAACGCGCAGCCGACGTCGCTCCTCAACAGCGACCGGATGTACGCGAAGTTGCACTACGCGCTCGGGCAGATGAAGCCGCTCGACGGCGTCACCGACACGAACGACCGCGCGAGCGACGGTGCCGGGGTCTCGCCGCTGGTCGACGAGATCGACCTCTTCATCACGACGACCGACATCAAGGGCTCGGCCGTGCCGCTGCGCCTCTTCGACAAGGTCGTCTACGAGCGCCGCTACAAGCAGAGCTATCACTTCCGCTATCCCGACGGCGTCACGCAACCGTCGGGCAACGACTTCGATCGGGTGAACCGGTCGTTCCTCGCGTTCGCCGCGCGTTGCACGTCGTCGTTCCCGTTCGCGTTCGAACCGATGACGCTCGCGGCCCTGACGCGACTCGACGTCGCGGGCGGACCCCCGGGCGTGCTGCGCTGGAACCAGTTCTTCCCGAACCTTTCGCGGAAGGAGGTCGCCGACGGCGCGCATGTCCACCGCGCCTTCGGCGACGGTGGCTATCTCGACAACAAGCCGTTCAGCTACGTCGTCGAGACGCTGTCGCATCGCTTCGCGAGCGTCCCGATCGAACGCAAGCTGGTGTTCGTCGAACCGTCGCCCGAACACCTCGCGATCGACCAGCCGCCCGATCCGAACCATCCACCCAATGCGTTGCAGAACTCGCTGGCCGCGCTGACCAGCATCCCGCAATACGAGACCATCCGCGAGGATCTGCAGGCCGTGCTCGCGCGGAACCGCCGCATCGAGCGCATCGAACGCGTGGTGCGCCTCGGCGAAGACAGCGTCAACGTCGACGATCCGTTCTCGATCGCGGTCGGCGACGACGGCGTGCCGCGATGGTCGTCGATGAAGCTCTCCGAAATGATCCGGTACTACGGCAGCGCGTTCCTGCCGTACCAGCGGCTGCGCGTGTACGCGGCGACCGACGCGCTCGCCGATCGACTGGGACAGGCGTGGGGCATCGACCGCGAGTCGGACCAGCAATACGCGTTGCGGGCCGTCGTGCGCGTCTGGCGCGAACGCAACTATGACGACGAAGGCACCGACGGCAAGGAAACCATCAACGCGTTCCTCGACCAGTTCGATCTCGACTATCGGATGCGACGGCTCGGCTTCCTGCTGCGCAAGGTCGACAAGCTGACGCGTCTCTTCCACAAGCGCAGCGCGGCCGTGCTGAACGTGCAGTCGGCCACGTCGAGGACCCCGGCGGCCCTCTCCGAAGAGGAGCAGCAACTGCTCGCCGCGCTCCCCGCTCCGTTCACCGGCCTGCCGCCGTCGCTCGACGCCGATCGTATCCGCGACGGCGAGAAGATCCTGCGAACGTTGAAGAAGGGGCTCGTCGAGGCGAGGACGCGTCTCGCGGCGGCGAGCCGGGCACTCGACCTGTCGCTTCCGCCCGGCGACGCAGGCAACGCGATGCGCACCGATCTCGACACCGTGTTGCTGCAGATCCTCGGCCGCACGCCGCCGGGTGCGACGCCGGAGATCCGCGCGGCCGACGGCAGCGGCAAGACCCGGGTCGTCCTAGGCGCCGAGTCCGCGCGCATGGCGTCGGCATCGCGCACGCTGCAGGAGAGCGTCGTGTTCCGTGCGAAAGCGCTCTTCGAGGCCGCCGGCAAGGCGACCGCGACGCCGCTCCAGCAGGCGTTGATCGCGGGCGTCGAAGCGTTGCGGATCAAGCGCAGCGACCGCGATCCGCTCGCGCGCGAACCGCTCCTCCACGCGGCTTCGGGCCTCGCGTGGGAACTGCTCGGCGAGCCGACGCTGGTGCCGCGGGCGGC
>CAXTPX010000457.1:0-3551 GCA_964246005.1 uncultured Burkholderiaceae bacterium
CTCGTCCATGTTGATGTCGATGATCTGCGCGCCATTCTCGACCTGTTGGCGGGCGACGACCAGCGCGTCCTCGAAGCGCTCCTCGAGGATCATCCGCGCGAACGCCTTCGACCCCGTGACGTTGGTGCGTTCGCCCACGTTCACGAAGAGCGACTGCGCGTCGATCGTGAACGGCTCGAGGCCGGAGAGGCGCAGCGCGCGATAGGTGGACATGGATCAGGCGGCGAGTTGGAGGTCGGGTTCGATGTCGGACGGCAGCTTGCGCGGCGGCAGATGCTCGAGCGCCTTCGCGATCGCCGCGATGTGGGCGGGCGTCGTACCGCAGCAGCCGCCGGCGAAGTTGAGGAAGCCCGCCTCGGCGAACTCCTTCACGAGCGACGACGTGATCTCGGGCGTCTCGTCGAAGCCCGTGTCGCTCATCGGATTCGGCAGGCCGGCGTTCGGATAGACGCTCACCCGGGCATCCGCGATGCGCGACAGCTCGGCGACGTACGGCCGCATCAGCGCGGCGCCGAGCGCGCAGTTGAGGCCGATCGACAGTGGCTGCGCGTGACGCACCGAGTTCCAGAACGCCTCGACCGTCTGCCCCGACAGGATGCGACCCGACGCGTCGGTGACCGTACCGGAAATCATCAGCGGCAAGCGTGGATGACCGGTGTCCTCGTAATACTGGTCGATCGCGAACAGCGCGGCCTTCGCGTTCAACGTGTCGAAGATGGTCTCGACGAGGAACAGGTCGCAGCCGCCGCCGACGAGTCCACGCACCTGCTCGTAGTACGCGTCCCGCAAGTCGTCGAACGTGACGTTTCGGGCGCCCGGATCGTTGACGTCCGACGAGATCGACGCGGTCTTCGGCGTCGGCCCGAGCGCGCCGGCGACGAAGCGCGGCTTGTCGGGCGTCGAGTACGCGTCGCACGCGGCACGGGCGATGCGGGCGGCCTCGACGTTCATCTCGTAGGCCAGGTCTTCCATGTGGTAATCGGCCTGCGCGATGCTGGTCGCGCCGAACGTGTTCGTCTCGATCAGGTCCGCGCCGGCCGCGAGGTACTGCTCATGAATCTCGCGGATCACGTGCGGCTGCGTCAG
Organism: uncultured Burkholderiaceae bacterium; assembly: GCA_964246005.1. Lineage (GTDB taxonomy): Bacteria > Pseudomonadota > Gammaproteobacteria > Burkholderiales > Burkholderiaceae_D > CAHJXF01. The sequence continues at coordinate 1,087 of CAXTPX010000457.1, forward strand.
CGTCAGCAGTTCGTTGTTGCCCTTGACGTGGACCTCGTGACCCGAAGATGACGAGTCCGCGGCGAAGTCGGCGAAGCGCTCGCCGCGATAGGCGGCCTCGTCGAGCTTGTAGCGCTGGATCATCGTGCCCATCGCACCGTCGATGATCAGGATGCGGTGCTTCAGCAGTTCGGGAAGGACGACGGCGGCATCGACGGACATGGACGACTCCGGAAGGATCGGACGTCGATGTTAGCGCGGACTCGAGACACAAAAAAAAGTGCCAGCTTCAGCCGGCGTGAACCAGCACGAATCGAACGGAGCGCGATCCAATGAAGCCGACGCGCAGGTCGTATGCGCCTTCAGTGCAGTACCAACGGATGCTGCATCATCGAGTCGAAGCGCGACAGGTACTCGTCGACCTCTTCGGTCGACGGCTCCGAATCGATCAACGACGTGACGTCCTTGCGGAACGAGTCGGCGAGCAACCCGCCGATGAAGATCTCGCGCTTCGCCGTCTTGTCCATGATCTCGAAGCCACCGGATTCCTCGCGGCCGTCGCGTGCCGCAAAGCTCGCGAATTCGACGACGCAGTAGTTCGGACTGTTGTAGATCATGTTCATCGACGACTCCGATCGCGAAGGTCTCTCGGGGTGAGTGACCCTGCAGGATTGTTAGCAAGTTCGGGGCCAAACCGTGTGGTTCAAGTACGGCTCGTGCCGTTGCTGCAGCAAACGGCGTGCCGCGAGCGGCCCGACTCCGTATTCCTTCCATCGGCACGGAAACCGGACGCTTGAGCGTTACTGTCAAGACTTTCGACAGTCTTCCCGCAATGCTGTCTGTGCCAGGCGCGACGCCAGGGCGGCGTCGCTCTTTCCCTAGCGTCGCGGCGACTTGTTCAGCTCGATGCCGAGCTGCTTCAACTTGCGATAGAGATGCGTGCGCTCGAGTCCCGTCTTCTCGGCCACGCGCGTCATGCTGCCGTTTTCCTGGGCGAGGTGATATTCGAAGTAGGCGCGCTCGAACGCGTCCCGCGCTTCACGGAGCGGCAAGTCGAGCGGGACGTTGCCGCGAAACGGGAAGCCGCCCTGGATGCCGGGCGCATCCATGCCGTGTGCGAACGGTCCGACGGTCACGCTCGGACTCATCGACATGGTGCCGGTGACGTCGGTCGGCATCCCGCCGAACGACGACGTGCCGTTGCGCCCCGCGATCTCCGGCGCATCGTGCGACGCGCCCTGCGACCCGCCACCGAGCGTTCGCGGACCGCGGGCTGCTGTCGCCTGCGCGAGCGCGCGCATCGAGCCGCGGTCGAGGCCCTTCTGCACCGCCCGCAGCAGCTTCTGCAGTGCGATCGGCTTCTCGAGGAAATCGATCGCGCCGATGCGGGTCGCCTCGACGGCCGTGTCGATCGTGGCGTGGCCGGACATCATGATGACGGGCATCGTCAGCGCACCCAGGGCTGCCCATTCCTTGAGCAGCGTGACCCCATCGGTGTCGGGCATCCAGATGTCGAGCAGCACGAGATCGAACGTCTCGACCTGCCGCTTGCTGCGTGCGGCTGCCGCATTCTCCGCGACCGAAACGACGTGACCTTCGTCGCCGAGGATCTCCGAGAGCAGCTCGCGGATCCCGACTTCGTCGTCGACTACGAGAATGTTCGCCATGCGTTGCCGCCCGAATGAAGATGAGGCTGCCGGATCGCCGGCAGCGTGCAATGCAGGGAGAGGGAACGAAGAGGCGTCGCGCTGGCCGCTAGGGCGTTCGGGACGGTTGGTCGGTCAGGCAACCTTGGCCGGCCGGTGGACCACGCGAGTGAAGACGATGACGACAACCGCACCTCCTTCTTCACGATTCTTCAGTTCGATACGCGCCTGGTGTTCGTCGACGATCTTCTTGACGACTGCCAGTCCGAGACCGGTTCCCCGCGGCTTGGTGGTGACGTAGGGCTCGAAGGCGCGCGTCAGGATTCTAGCTGGAAAGCCGCTGCCGTTGTCCGACACGGAGAGGCGCACCATCGGCTCGCCGTACGCGTCGCCGGCACGGGTTCGCGAGTGGACGATCTCGGTCGAGATCACGACCCGTGCGGCGGGCACGTCGTGGGTCGCGTCCTGCGCGTTCTGGACGAGATTGTGGATGACCTGCCGCAGTCGCGTCGCGTCGCCGATCACCTGCGGCAGGTCCGGCGCCAGCATCACGATCGGCCGCGACCCGCCCTGTTCGTCGATTGCCTGCAGTGGCGCGCCGCGCTGCTCGTCGACGTGGACGTCGTACAGCGTCATGACCTCGGCCACCAATGCATTGAGGTCGAGCGCGTGCGACGCGGTCTCGGGGACCTTCGCATAGTCGCGGAAGTCGTCGACCATGCGCTTCATTGCCGAGACCTGGTTGACGATCGTCGTGACGCCGCGTTCGAGCACCTGGGCTTCCACCGGACCGACATGCCCCTCGAGCTTCATCTTCAGACGCTCGGCCGACAGCTGGAT
>CAXTPX010000458.1:0-3547 GCA_964246005.1 uncultured Burkholderiaceae bacterium
TCTCGATGCCGATCGCGAGCGCCTCGACGAACGCCGCGCCGCTGCAGTCGTGCAGCTCGGCCGCGGCGAGCGCGGCCGGCAACACACCGGACGTCGCATGCATGAAGCACGGGATGTAGGTGTCGTTGAAGTCGAGGACCTCGAAGAGCGCGCCGTTGACGATCGCCGCGTGTTCGGCCGAGACCGAGTCGCCGAACCACAGCAGCGAGGCCTCGCCGCGCGCGCCTGCATCGACGGCCCACTGCCTCAGGCGTTCGCACGCGGGATGGTCGGTCGCGCCGACCGAGGCCTTCAGTTGATTGATCAGGAGGCGCTGTGCTTCGTGCAGCGCATCGGCCGGCACGCCCGCCGACTGCGTGCGACGCGCGAACGCGACGAGGCGCTCCGAAACCGACGGCGACGTCGTGTCGCTCATGTCGCGAACAGGTCGCGGCCGATCGGCCCGTACATCCACTCGAGCAGCGGCGACTGCTTCTGGTTGGCCGCGCCGAGCGCTTCGATCGCGTCGTGCGCAGGATAGCCGCGCAGGCCGACGATCGTGGGCTTGCCGCGGCACACCGACGTGTAGACGTACGGCACGGGATAGGCGTGCAGCGTGCGCACCTCCGCAGCGAGTGCGCTGGCGTGTCGACCGGCCAGCAGCGAAGGTGCGACTGCGGCATTCTCGAGCGTCAAGTCGATCCACGCCTGGTACTGGCGCTCGGGCGGATGCGTCTTGATCGGATAGCCCGCCTTGCGCTCGGCCGCGAGGTCCGGCACCTCGAACAGCGCGAGCCGGACGCGGACCACGCCCTCGGTGCGTGACCATCGATCGGCCAGTTCGCTCAGGCATGCGCGGAACGCGGCCTCGTCGTTGCGCTGCCGGAAGAAGAGGGCGTAGGTAGGTGTGCGCGCCGGGCCCTGCGGCGCGGGGTCGCCGCTGGCATCGATCGTGGTCCGCGCGTTGTCGCCGACGACGAGGTAGGTCGTGCTCTGGTCGACGATCAGGTCGATGTCGCCGAGCAGGTGTTTGCGGATGTCCGCGGGCGGCTCGGCGCTGAAGGCCGCGACCCCGGCCTGGTCGAGGTAGCGGACGTCGGACGTCCACATCAGCTGCTCGCCGGCCGGACAGTCGAAGCCGACGCCTTCGATCGTCGGGAAAAGATCGCCCGCGACCGCATCGAACTGAAGGTGACGGTACTCGTAGAGCCCCGGCCGGCGCGCGATGCCGGGGCTGTGCACGTCGCGCCAGTAACGCCGCACGACGTCGAGCGGCAGGTGCGGCTTCTTCCAGCCGCAGGTGACGCGGGCGATGCCCGCACGGTTCTCTTCGTCCAGCAGGGAAATGCTCATCGACCGATCTCGACACAAGGGGCGTTCAGCGTAAGGGCGGCGTCGTTCGCCACCGGCGACGAAGCGGCCGTCTCTCCGCAGCGCGGTGTTCGACGTTCATCGGAAAGCGAGTCGCTTCCACCTGACGGATGAAGGCCGGGCTCGTGGCCGTGATCGGCACGGCGCTGATTACAGTCGGCGCACTTCTTCACGGGACTTCCATGATCGACACCAGGGATCTGATGATCGACGGCCCGGCCGGCAAGCTGTCGGTCCGGACCAAGGGCTGCGGCGCATCACCGAGGCAGGTGGTCGTCCTCGTCCAGGGCGCCAACATGTCGGGCCAGATGGGCTACGACTTCGCGTTCGACGGCGGATCGAACTACTCGATGATGGATGCGCTGGTCGCCGCGGGCTTCGGCGCCGTGACGTTCTCGGTCCGCGGCTACGCGCAGTCCGAAGCGCCGGCCGATCCGTTCACGGTGCAGACCGACGCGGCGATCGAGGATCTCGGCGCGGTGCTCGACTGGCTGCGTGAAGAAGGGCATGCACGGCCGCATCTGCTCGGCTGGTCGTGGGGCGGTCGCATCACGGGACGCTATCTCGAGGACCATGCCGACCGGGTCGATCGCCTCGTGATGCTCGACCCCGCGCTCGGGGGCGGCAACAAGGTGTTGCCGTTCCCGGACGACTGCTGGTGGCCGAACACGCACGAGTACTTCTTCGACCGGCTCGAGGACGAGTTCACCGAACGGGCGGCGCGCGAGGCGCTCGGCCGGCGAATGGCGGCTGAAGAGCCGCGCTCGCCGAACGGCATCCGCCTCGAGAACGCGAACGGCAGCGTCTCGGTCATCCCGTCGAAGGTCACCCGCCCGACCCTGATGTTGTACGGCGCGGCGGCGGGTCGGCAGAACTACATGCAGGGCGGCTGGGATCGGCTGAAGTTCTTCGAGGCGCTCGCGACGGACGACAAGGCCTTCGTGCTCGTGCCCGGGGGCGGCGACTATGCCCACCTGCAGAACCCGCGCGCCCGCATCTTCGAAGCGTCGGTCGACTTCCTGAAAGTCGCGTCGACCGATTGAGGCGGCCGGCTCAGGTCGTCGCCTGAAGCGCCGATCGATCGATCGCCTTGGCGCGCGGCTTGCGTTGGCGCGGTGGCACCGGCGCGGGCCGCGGTGACGCCGCGAGCGTCTCGCTGATCGCGCCCGCCGTTGCCTTCAGGTCCTCGAGGTGACGGGCGAGGGCGCCGTCGATCGGCATCGCCGATGCGAAGAACGACATCGTCAATGCGCCCGCCAACGTGGCGTCGTCGAAGATCGGAACGCTGATCGACGACGTCGTGCCGGGACTGTCGGCATGCGGTTGCCGTTCGTAGGTCGCGAAGCCGTCGTCGCGGATCTTTTGCACGGCCGCGCTGTCGCGGAACAGCGGCAGCAGCGGCGATCGGGCGTCGGTCGAAGCCAGGCTGTCGAGCAAGGCCTGACGTTCATCGGTCGAGGCGTATGCGAGGTGGAGGTAACCCGATGCGCACTCGAGCATGGGCATCACGTAGCCGGACGAGTACAGGTTGAACGTCAGCGAAGTCAGATTCTGCGTCGAGTCGCGGACCATCATCGACAGACCGACGCGCGTGATCACCGACACCGGCCAGCCCGCGGCCCGGGTGAACGCCTCGATCGGCGGCCGCGCCGCCGTCAGCAGTCGATCGTGGTTGGGGAAGCCCTGCGACAGCGTTTGCACGAGGGCCGTCGCGCGATAGAGCTTGCGCGTCGGTTCGCATTCGACCAGTCCCTCGTGGATCAAGGTCTGGACCATCCGGCAGGTGGTCGGATACGGCAGGCTCGCCGCACGCGCGATCTCCATCAGCGACAGCGCGCCCCGGCGATTGACGGCCTGGAGGACCGCGATGCAACGGCTGATCGATCGGATCGGAACGCCTCGTTCCATGGCAGACCTCGGATGTCCCCGGTTCGACGATGCTAGTCGCAATCCCCGGGTCGGTCAGCTTCGAGGTTGTCACCGACCATCGCTTATCCACTGTGCGGTAAGGAGATGCCGGAGCACCGTCAAGACGCGGCCGGTACGACCCCGCTGAGCTCCGTCATGAACGCCGGGTGGCGACGCGTCAGCAGTTCGAATGCGGCGCCCATCGCCTGCACGGCGTCGAGTTCGGCCAGATGGGCGGCATGGACCGCCTTGATCGTGCTGTCCGACGGCGTCGCGAGCATGTCGCAAA
>CAXTPX010000459.1:0-3545 GCA_964246005.1 uncultured Burkholderiaceae bacterium
GCCCCGTCACGACGATCGGCAGCTCGTGCGGCGGCAGCGCGTCGGTGTAGTGCAGGACCGACGTCACCGGCAGGTTCTCGCAGCCGACCGGGCCGTCGATCACGACCTGCAGCCCCTTGATCGCCGTGAAGACGTAGACGGCGCCCCAGTAGCCGCCGGCACGATCGTGGTCGATGACGAACATCAGTTCGACCCCGCAACGGAGAACCGTCGTTCCCGCGAAAGCGGGAACCCGGTGGCGTTGATCTCGGCACCCGTACGACGCTGGGTTCCCGCCTGCGCGGGAACGACGAAGAAGAGAGCGGCGCTCGTCCCCATCAGAGCATCTCCTCCGCCTTGCGCTTCTTCGCGAGCTTGTCGACCTGGTGGCGCGTGAACGCCTTCCATTCGGGCCGGTCCTTCGGCACGCCTTCCCACACGCCGGCCGCGAAGTCCTGGCCCGCGCCGTCGAAGAAGTCGCGCATCGTCTCGAAGCGGTGCCTGTTCGCGATCGCCGCGTTGATGACCTGCGCCAGTGAGCCCGCACCGGCCGGACCCATCAGCGGACGCGCGGAGATCAGGTTCGTGAAATACAGCGACGGGATGCAGAGCTGCTTCGCGGCCTGCACGACCGGCGTCGTCCCGATCGCGAGGTCGGGCTTCCACTCGTGCATCGCCGCGAGGTCCTGTTCGAGCGAAGCGCGGTACTGCACGTGTACGCCCTTCGCTTCCAGCCAGGCGCAGTCGTCCGCACTCCAGATCGTCCGCGGGCAAGCCGTGCCGACGTAGCGCAGGTCCGCGCCGCTCTCGACGAGCAGGCGAGCAACCAGCAGCTCGGAGCCTTCGTAGCCGCTCAACGTGATGCGACCCTTGATCGGCATCTTCGCGAGCGCGCCCTTGATCGCGGGCAGCATGCGGTTCTTCGCGGCGTCGATCCTGTCCTGCGCCACGTTGGCCGTCGTGCCGATCGCCTGCAGCCACGCTTCGGTGCCGTCGTGACCGACCGGCGCCGAGCCGACGATCGGACGACCGGCAGTCTCGAATTCGCGGATGCTCGCGGTGTAGAACGGATGGATCGCCGCGACGACCGAGCCGTCGAGCGCCGCGTACAACTCGCGCCACTCGCGGGTCGGCACGACCGGGCCGGCAGCGAGGCCCATCGGCTCCAGCATCATGCCGATGATCACCGGATCGGCCGGGAACATCTCGCCCAGCAACGTCACGGTCGGCTTGTCGGAGATGCCCGTCCGCGGCGCCTGCACGGGACCCTGCTCGGCTTCGCCGCGCGCGTACTTGAGCATCGCGCCGGCCAGCACGTCCTTCGCTTCGGCATGGGTCGGCACGCCGAAGCCCGGCACGTCGATGCCGATGATGCGGACGCCGTTGATCGCCTTCGGCAGGATCTGCAGCGGCACGCCCGATGCGGTCGGCACGCACAGGTTGATGATCACGATCGCATCGTAGTTCGCCGGGTCGGCCTGCTGATGCACGGCCTCGCGGATGTCCTCGAACAGCTTGCCGGTCACGAGCGATTCGGAGTTGAACGGCACGTAGCCGACGCTGCGCTTCGCGCCGTAGAAGTGCGACGTGAAGGTCAAGCCATACACGCAGCAGGCCGAGCCCGACAGGATCGTCGCGGTGCGGCGCATGCGCAGGCCGACGCGCAGCGAGCCGAACGCGGGACACATGCTCTGCGGCTGGTCGTGCGGACCGGCCTTCGCGTCGCGCGGATAGTCCTTTGCGTACTGGTCGAGCACTTCCGACTTGCCGGCCGACTTGGCCGCGGCCAGCATCGCCTCGCCGCCCGAATGACAGCCCATGCCATCGCCTTCGATGGCGGTCGGCACGGCGAGCGGAACGATGGGAATGACGGCGTTCATACGGATCGCGGGCTCAGACTTCGTCGTAGACGACTTCGAGCGTCTCCTTGACGATTTCCTTCTTGCCGCACATGTCGAACTGGGTCGCCGGTTCGAGCACGACGTCGCGTCCGACCGAGGCTGCCGAGAACAGGCCGAGCAGCGCGTCCTGCGTCATCGGCCGGGGCCGCATCGGCTCCGACGTGTGCACGTTGGCGGCGAGCTCCGCGAACATCGGGCCCCATTGCGACTCGGGGCGGCCGATGATTTCGTAGCTGGCGCTCTTGCGACGGATGTCCTCGTTCGACGGGATCACCGACAGCACCGGGATGCCGACGTGTTCGGCGAAGGCCATCGCCTCGCCCGTCCCGTCGTCGCGGTTGATGACCATGCCGGCGACGCCGACGTTGCCGCCGAGCTTGCGGAAGTACTCGACCGCCGAGCAGACGTTGTTCGCGACGTAGAGCGACTGCAGGTCGTTGCTCGCGACGACGATGACCTTCTGGCACATGTCGCGCGCGATGGGCAGGCCGAAGCCGCCGCACACGACGTCGCCGAGGAAGTCGAGCAGCACGTAGTCGAAGCCCCAGTCGTGGAAGCCGAGCTTCTCGAGCAGTTCGAAGCCGTGGATGATGCCGCGTCCGCCGCAGCCGCGACCGACCTCGGGTCCGCCAAGCTCCATCGCGTAGACGCCGTCGCGCTTGAAGCAGACGTCGCCGATCTGGACCGCCTCGCCGGCGAGCTTCTTCTTCGAGCTGGTCTCGATGATCGTCGGGCAGGCGCGACCGCCGAACAGCAGCGACGTCGTGTCGCTCTTCGGATCGCAGCCGATCAGCAGAACCTTCTTGCCCTGCTGCGCCATCATGTAGCTGAGGTTGGCGAGCGTGAAGCTCTTGCCGATGCCGCCCTTGCCGTAGATCGCGATGATCTGCGTGGTCTTGGCCGCGGGCGAATGCGAACGGTCGACGATGGCATCGGGCTCGATCGCGGCCTCCTGGCGCAGCAGTTCCACGAACTTCATCGGCGAGGCGGTCAGAACGTTTGAAACAGGCGCTTCGGGCAGTACGTCAGCCATGCTCATGCGCATGCCCTCCAGTCGAGAATCATCTTCAGGCAAGACGCGTCGTTGAACGCGGTCGGGTATGCATCGGTGGCGCGAGTCGCGCTCTCGCGATGCGTGATCAGGCCGGCGAGCGACACGCGGCCGGTCTCGATCAGTTCCTTGACCGCCAGCAGATCGGCGCGACGCCATTCGGCCGCCGTGCGGATCGATGCTTCGCGCATGAAGGCCGGCGCGAAGTCGAACGCGAGTCGGTCGGTGTAGAAACCCGCCAGCACGACCTCGCCGCCCTTGGCCAGCCGGGCAATCAGGCGATCGAGCAGCGAGGCGTCGCCGCTGACGTCGTAGATCGAGTGGTAGTCGCGGCGCGGGTCGTCGTCGGGGTGGACGACCGCATAGCCGGTCGCGCCGGACATGCGCGCCGCGTTCACTTCCCAGACGGTCGGCGCCGCGAAGCCGGCGGCGACCGTCATCCGCGCGATCAGGCGACCGAGCACACCGTGCCCGACGATCAGCTCGGGTGCGGTGATGCGTCCACGCGACGAGTCGCCGGCGACCGCGTGGTACGCGGTGGCCGCAAGCGCCAGCAGAACGCCCTCGTCGCCCAGCGCGGCATCGATGGTCAGCGCCTTGTCGCCGGGGACGAC
>CAXTPX010000460.1:0-3523 GCA_964246005.1 uncultured Burkholderiaceae bacterium
CCAGGACGCGACCGACCCCGATCGCCGCTGCCGGCACCGCCCAGGCGGCACCGACGGCGAAGGCCCCCGCACCCCAGACCGTGGCGCCGGCCGTCCGCAGCGGCGACCGCCTCACGGTCGCGCCGACCGAGGCGCCGGGCGGTTCCGCGCCGGCGCCGGCCGGCGCCGCGACGCCGAGCGCGGCATCGCCCTCGGTCGTCCCGCCGAGTGCCTCGTCGGGCAGTAGCGGTTCCGCAACTGCAGGCGCGTCGACGGAGCCGTCGGGTGCCGCCAGCACCTCGGCGCCGCCGGCGGTCGATGTCACGGACCGCGAGCAGGCATTGCGCCAGCAACAGGCCGATCTGCAGAAGCAGCTGAAGAGCCTGGGCGAGCAGATCGCTGCACTGCGGGTGCAGACGACCGCGCTCGCTGCGCGCAACCAGGTCCTCGAAGATGCGGCCCTCTCGCCTTCCCTGGTGTGGATGTTGATCGCGCTCGCGATCTCGGCGATCATCGTCGCGGGCTGGATGACCTGGCGCTACACGCAGTTGCGGCGATCGATGGGCGATGCGGCCTGGTGGGCGAGCAATTCGGTGTTGGCGCCGGGCGGCCCGTCGGTGTTCGGCGGCGACTCGCGTGCCGCCGTCGCCTCGCTCGATGCCGGTACGCGAATCGGGCAACGGGCGGCCACCCAGACCGATCCACGCGCCAGCGGGTCGATGGGATCGACCGCTTCGGCGTCGAGCTCGCAGACCGAACGCGCTCGCGCCACCGCGCGGGGCACGCCGTACCCGGCCGCGATGGACACCGACTTCACGGTGTCGGACATCGAAGCGGCGATGGCGACGGTGCGCACCGTCTCGCCACCGAGAGACGTGAAGCGTCCGAATCCCCTCGAGGATTCGGATTTCGGTGCGCTCGGGGGGCCGACGCAGCCCTCGCCGTTCACGCAGCCGTTGACGCCGGCAGCCGTGGCAGTACCGGCGCCACCGACCGTGGCTCCACCCCGGACGAGCCAGGTGGTCGAGCGCGACGGTGACGACCTGGGCAAGTTCGTCGATCTGGAGATTCCGCCGCTGCCGGTCGGGCGAACGCCGCCGGCACCGGGACCGGCCCTGGCACCGGCGCCGACGCCGACGCCGACGCCGACGCCGGTTCGAGCGGCTGCGCCGGCGCTGCGGCGCGCGCCGGCAGCGCCGCCCAGCGAGCCCGAAGTGCTCGATTTCAAGCTCGACATTCCGACGGGGTTCGATCCGCTCGCCACCGACAGCCACAAGACGACCGTCGTCGATCGGGTGAACACGATGGACTTCGACGTGGCCGCGACGCACACGGCCCTGGACCTCGAGTTGCCTTCGACGACGGCGATCGAGAAGGCCCATGCCGAGTTCGCGGACGATGGCATCGCGCTCGACCGGCACGGCGCCACAGCCCTCGACGACCTGTTTCCGTCGCTCGGCGGGCCGGGGCCCGACACGATCCTCGCACTCGACGATCGCGACGCGTCGCCGCTCAGCACGACCGAAGTCGATCGCCTGACGACGACGGCGGTGGACGTCGCCGACGTCGATGCGGCAAATACGTCCACCCGCGCCCGCCTGACCCGCTTCGCCGACCTGCTGAATCAGGTCGACGAGGCGGCGGGCAGCGACCCGCTGAGGGCCATTGCCCATCTGCGTCAGTACGTCCTGCGCGACGAGCAGATTCCCACGCTGCTCTGGCTGCGTCTCTTCGAGCTGTACCGGGTGGTCGACAAGAAGCCCGTCTACGAGGCGTTGAGCGAGCATTTCGCGCGTCGCTATCACCGTCCGATGGTCGGTTGGGACGAAACGCTGGCCAACCGTGTTCCGCAGACCCCGCTCGCGGCGATGGGCGCCATCGATCGCGACATCGAATCGCTGTGGGGCAAGGAAGAAGGCCTCGAGCGTCTTCGCCAGTTGCTCTGCGACCGTGACCAGGACGATGTCGTGGTCTTCAACGCGGTGCTCCAGCGCGACCTGCTCGACGCTGCGAAAGTCTTCCCGCGCGACCAGCACGCCTGACGATCGGTCCTGCCGCTGCCGCTGCAGCTCGCGCTATCGCGTTGCGGCGGTGCTTCCGGCTGGCTTGAGCAGCGGCTTGAGGTCCGGCCACACGTTGTCGAGGAGGCGGACCTGCGCAGCTGTCGTCGGATGGATGCGGTCCGGCTGGAACAGTTCGAAGCGGTCGGCGAAGCCCGCGAAGAAGAACGGCGTCAGTGCGGTGCCGTAGCGCTTCGAGGTGGACGTGAACACGGCAGCGAAGCGGTCCGCGAACACCTTCCCGTAGTTCGGCGGGATCTGCATGCCGACGATCAGGACCGACGCTTTCGCCTTCTGCGACCTGGAGACGATCGCGTCGAGGTTCTGCTGGGTCGTCGCCACCGGCAACCCGCGCAGAGCGTCGTTGCCGCCGAGCTCGACGACCACGGTCGCCGGCTTGACCCGCGCCAGCAGTTCGTCGATGCGCGAGAGACCGCCGCTCGTCGTCTCGCCGCTGATGCTGGCGTTGACGATGTCGTAGTCGTAATGCTCGTCGCGCAGGCGGCCTTCCAGCAGCTTGACCCAGCCGGTATCGCGCGCCAGTCCATACTCGGCCGAGATACTGTCGCCGAGGACCAGCAACACCGGCCGGGTCGACGCGCGCGAAGCTTGCGACGATGTCGGCGAACTCGGCGTGGTCGCGGCGGTCGATGGCGTGCTGCTCGCGATCAACGCCAGCGCAGCGGCGCAAGCGAATCGACGTACGAGCCGCCGCGTACGACGTGACGCGTCGTTCGACACGATTCGTTCGTTCACGTGAAGGGCGGGCATGCGGGATGCAGCGGTGATCATGTTCAACGGGAAGGTGGCAGATGAATGACATCGGTCCATCGGATCAGACCGTCGCGGTAGCGACGAGATCCGGGCACGAACCAGGAATGCAAGAGGACTCGACGCTGGTGATCGAGACGGTGGGATTGACGAAGACGGTGGTCGACGCCGTCGGCACGCTGACGATCCTCGACGACATCACGCTCGCGATCCGGGCGCGCGAGACGGTCGCCGTCGTGGGCGCCTCGGGGTCCGGCAAGTCGACGCTGCTCGGGCTCCTCGCAGGGCTCGATCGGGCGACCAGCGGGCGCATCTCGCTGCTCGGGCAGGACCTGTCGCCGCTCGACGAGGATGGCCGGGCGAAGCTGCGCGCGCGTCGCGTCGGCTTCGTGTTCCAGTCGTTCCAGTTGCTCGGGCACCTGAACGCGCTCGAGAACGTGATGTTGCCGCTCGAACTGTCCGGCGCCGACGGGGCCCGCGCGAAGGCGACCGAGATGCTCGCGCAGGTGGGCCTGTCGACCCGCGCCCGTCACTATCCGAAGACCTTGTCGGGTGGCGAGCAGCAGCGCGTCGCGCTCGCACGCGCGTTCGTCGGCGAGCCGACCGTCCTCTTCGCCGACGAGCCCACCGGCAGCCTCGACGCGGCCACCGGAGACGGTGTGATGAACCTGATCTTCGACCTCAACCGGACCCACGGCTCGACGCTGGTGATG
>CAXTPX010000461.1:0-3522 GCA_964246005.1 uncultured Burkholderiaceae bacterium
TTCATTGGCGGCCGATCCCCCAACAATCGATCGGGGCACCAGGGACGTCGAAAGGAAGGGGGCATCGTGGTCGACTACATCGGGGTGGAGACGGTAACGAGCATCGTGGCAGAGCTTGGCCTGCCCATGTTCATCGAAGGACTGGTCGCCGAAATGGAGGCCGACTACCGGCGCTGGCCCGCGTTCGACAAGTCGCCCCGGCACGCGGTCCATTCGGCACACGGCGTGATCGAGTTGATGCCGATCAGCGATGGGGTCGACTACACCTTCAAGTACGTCAACGGTCACCCGTACAACACGGCTGCGGGACTGTTGACCGTGACCGCGTTCGGCGTCCTCGCCGAGGTCGCGACCGGCTATCCGCTGCTGCTGTCGGAACTGACGCTGACGACCGCGATCCGCACGGCCGCGATGTCGGTGCTCGCGGCGCGCTACGGGGCACGTCGTGACTGCCGCAGCATGGCATTGATCGGCAACGGCGCGCAGGCCGAGTTCCAGGCGGTGGCGTTCCATCATGTTCTCGGGATCCGCGAGGTGCGGCTGTTCGACTGCGACGCCGCGGCGACCGCGAAGCTGGTCCGCAACCTGCGCATGCTGCGGCGCCCCGAACTGCGGGTCGTGGTCTGCCGCGACGCGCGGGACGCCGTGCGCGGGGCCGACATCGTGACCACGGTGACCGCCGACAAGCGCAACGCCGTGATCGTCACCGACGACATGATCGAACCCGGCATGCACCTGAACGCGGTCGGCGGCGACTGCCCCGGCAAGACCGAGCTCGATCCGGCCATCCTGTTGCGACACGACGCGCGCGTCGTGGTCGAGTACGCGCCGCAGACGCGGATCGAAGGCGAGATCCAGCAGCTCGCTGCCGACTTCGCGGTGATCGAGTTCGCCGACCTCGTGTCGGGGCGGGCCGTGGCGCGTCGATCGGACGACGAGGTCACGATCTTCGACTCCGTCGGCTTCGCGCTGGAGGACTTCTCGGCACTTCGCTATCTGCATCGTCTCTATCGGCAGCGCCCGAAGCTGCACACCCGTCTCGACCTCGTCCCCGATCTGCGAGACCCGAAGGACCTGTTCGCACTGCTGGTACCGCCCGATCGCGCGACGCCGACGCCGGTCGTGGCCGTGTTCGAATGCGAGCAGACGGCATGATGCCGCGTCGCGCCGAAGCCCGGCACGCCACGCTGATCGGCGCCCCGACCGACGTCGGCGCCGGGACGCGCGGCGCATCGATGGGTCCGGAAGCCTTGCGGATCGCCGGCCTCCGGACGCAGTTGGCCGCAGTCGGCGTCGAGGTCGACGACCTCGGCAACCTGTGCGGCCCGGCCAACCCCGAGCGGGAAGCGGCCGCGGGCTACCGGCATCTCGACGAGGTGGTCGCCTGGAACCGCCTGGTTCACGACGCGGTGGCCGGGGTCCTGCGCCAGGGTCGCATGCCGGTGCTGCTCGGCGGCGACCATTGCCTCGCGGTGGGATCGATCGGCGCGATCGCGCAGCACTGCCGGACGCGCGGCAGGCAGTTGCGCATCCTGTGGTTCGACGCGCATGCGGACTTCAACACCGCCGCGTTGACGCCGAGCGGCAACCTGCACGGCATGCCGCTCGCCTGCCTGTGCGGCCTCGGGCCCGATGCATTGATGCGGGTCGACGGCGCGGCGGCGATCCATCCGGGCTCGATCCGGCAGGTCGGCGTGCGCAGCGTGGACGACGGCGAACGTTGCCTCCTGATGCGTCACGGGGTCGAGGTCTTCGACATGCGGGCGATCGACGAGCACGGCATGCGCGCGACGATGGAGCGCGCGTTGTCGGGCATGGACGCCGACACGCATCTGCACGTCAGTTTCGACGTCGACTTCCTCGACCCGTCGTTCGCACCCGGCGTCGGCACGACGGTCTCGGGCGGGCCGACGTATCGCGAGGCACGCCTGTGCATGGAGATGATCGCGGACACGGGACTGCTCGCATCGGTGGACATCGTCGAGCTGAACCCGGCCCTCGACCACGCCAATCGCACGGCCGAGGTCACGGTCGAGCTGATGGCCGCGCTGTTCGGGCGGCGCATCCTGCTGCCCGCTGTTCCGAGGCCGGTCAAGGCCGTCGGCACGAGACGGCTCGAGACGCTTTCGGTCGCCGCGCTCGCGGTCACGTGAACATCGTTCTCGAAGCCATCGACGTGCCGCTGCCGCGTCCGCGCGACCGCGGACATCCGGCGCGCCGACGCCCGTCGAGATGCACGGCCCGACATCGTCGAGTCGGGATGCAGCAGCCACCGCGGCACAATGCGAGCCGATGACCACCGCTCGCCCTGCCGTCCTCGACCTGATCGGACAGACGCCGCTCGTCGAAGTCACGCGCTTCGATACCGGCTGCTGCCGCCTCTTTCTCAAGCTCGAATCGCAGAACCCCGGCGG
The DNA here is from genome assembly GCA_964246005.1 of uncultured Burkholderiaceae bacterium. GTDB lineage: Bacteria > Pseudomonadota > Gammaproteobacteria > Burkholderiales > Burkholderiaceae_D > CAHJXF01. The sequence goes on from CAXTPX010000461.1 coordinate 2,415, forward strand.
CTCGATCAAGGATCGCATCGGGCTCGCGATGATCGAGGCGGCCGAAAAGGACGGGCGCCTCGAGCCCGGCGGCACGGTGGTCGAGGCGACCGCCGGCAACACGGGCCTCGGCCTCGCGCTGGTCGCCCGCGCGAAGGGCTATCGCGTCGTGCTGGTCGTGCCCGACAAGATGTCGCAGGAGAAGATCCTGCACCTGAAGGCGATGGGCGCGGTCGTGCACATGACGCGCTCGGACGTCGGCAAGGGGCACCCCGAGTACTACCAGGACATGGCGGCGCGGCTGGCAGCCGACATCGACGGCGCGTTCTTCGCCGACCAGTTCAACAATCCGGCCAATCCGCTCGCGCACGAGACCAGCACCGGGCCCGAGATCTGGGCGCAGATGTCGCACGACGTCGACGCGATCGTCGTCGGCGTGGGATCGGCCGGCACGATCAGCGGCCTCACCCGCTTCTTCCGCGTCGCGCAGCCGGACCTGCGCTTCGTGCTCGCCGATCCGGTCGGCTCGATCCTCGCCGAGTACACGCGTACCGGACTGGTCGGCACGGCCGGATCGTGGGCGGTCGAGGGGATCGGCGAGGACTTCGTGCCGGCCATCGCGGACCTGTCGGCGGTCGGCGCGGCGTACTCGATCAGCGACGAGGACAGCTTCGCGGCGGCGCGCGAACTGCTGAAGCGCGAAGGCATCCTCGGGGGTTCGTCGACCGGCACGTTGTTCGCTGCCGCGCTCCGCTGGTGTCGCGAGCAGACCGAGCCGAAGCGCGTCGTCAGCTTCGTCTGCGACACGGGCACGCGCTATCTGAGCAAGGTCTACAACGACCAGTGGATGCTCGACCAGGGGTTGTTGAAGCGCACCGTGTTCGGCGACCTGCGTGACCTGATCGCGCGGCGCGCGGCCGACGGCAACCTCGTCGGCGTCGCGCCCGACGACACGTTGCTCGTCGCGTTCCAGCGGATGAAGCTCGCCGACGTCTCGCAGCTGCCGGTGCTGGACGACGGTCGACTCGTCGGCGTCGTCGACGAGTCGGACCTGCTGCTCTCCGTCGGTCGTGACGCGGACCGCTTCCACGATCCCGTGACGAGCGCGATGAGCCCGTCGCTCGAGACC
>CAXTPX010000462.1:0-3509 GCA_964246005.1 uncultured Burkholderiaceae bacterium
CTCAAGCTCCACGAGGATTGGGGCACGACGCCGGCGGCGATCGACAACTGCCTGACCGTCGCCGACGAGACCGACACGCAGGTCGCGATCCATACCGACACGCTGAACGAGTCCGGCTTCGTCGAGGCGTCGGTCGCGGCGTTCAAGGGCCGCACGATCCACACGTATCACACCGAGGGCGCGGGCGGCGGGCATGCGCCCGACATCATCCGCGTGTGCGGCGAGCCCAACGTGCTGCCGTCGTCGACCAATCCGACGCGGCCGTACACCGTCAACACGCTCGACGAGCATCTCGACATGCTGATGGTCTGCCATCACCTCGACGCGTCGATCGCCGAGGATGTCGCGTTCGCCGAATCGCGCATCCGCAAGGAGACGATCGCGGCCGAGGACATCCTGCACGACATCGGCGCGTTCTCGATGATCGCGTCGGACTCGCAGGCGATGGGCCGCGTCGGCGAGGTGGTCATCCGCACGTGGCAGACCGCGCACAAGATGAAGCTGCAGCGCGGCGCGCTGCCCGGCGACCCGGCGCATCACGACAACGCGCGGGTCAAGCGCTACATCGCGAAGTACACGATCAACCCGGCGATCACGCACGGCATCGCGCACGAAGTCGGGTCGATCGAGCCGGGCAAGTGGGCCGACTGCGTACTGTGGAAGCCGGCCTTCTTCGGCGTCAAGCCGTTCCTGATCATCAAGGGCGGGCAGATCGTCGCGGCCGCGATGGGCGATCCGAACGCGTCGATCCCGACCCCGCAGCCGGTCCACTACCGGCCGATGTTCGGAGCGCACGGCAAGGCGGTGACGAAGACCTCGCTGACGTTCATGTCGCAGGCCGCCGTGGCCGCGGGCGTGCCCGGGCACCTCGGCCTCGAGAAGCCGGTCGTCGCCGTGCGCGGCTGCAGGACGCTGACGAAGCGCGACATGGTGCACAACGCGCTGATGCCGAAGATCACGGTCGATCCCGAGACGTATGCGGTCGTCGCCGACGGCGTGCTGCTGACCTGCGAGCCGGCGACCGAACTGCCGATGACGCAGCGCTACTTCCTCTTCTGACGCGGAGTCTCCTTCGCTTCGCCTCGTCGAACTCCTGTCGCAGGGCGCGCCTCGCGACCCGTCGCCCGGTGATCGCCGCCTCGTCCTGACCTGCGAGCAACGCGCGAAGACGCGCTATCGCGCGACGTTGGCGGACGGCAGCGACGCGGCCGTCCTGCTGCCGCGCGGCAGTGTCGTGCGTCCCGGCTCGAGGCTCGTGGCCGAGAGCGGCGTGGTCGTCGAGGTGGTCGCGGCGTCCGAGCAGGTCTACCGGGTGCACGCCCGCGCCGACAGCGCCGATCCGGCGTTCGACCTGATGCGCGCCGCCTACCATCTCGGCAATCGCCACGTGCCCATCGAGATCGGATCGGGCTTCGTCAAGCTCGAACGCGATCCGGTCCTGCGCGATCTGCTGCGACGTCTCGGCGTCGACGTCGTGTCGGTCTTCGAGGCGTTCGATCCGGAGCCCGGCGCGTACGGTGGTGGTCATCGACACGATACGGATGATGACGGCGGCGCGGTCGGTGAAGCGCTTTCGCGAAGCGCGCATGCATCGATCGCCGAGCGATCGACATGATCGATGCGCTGGTAGCCGAGACGGCGCTGCTGCAACTGTCGAGCGCCGCCTTGCCGGTCGGCGCCTTCAGCTATTCGCAGGGGCTCGAGGGGGCGATCGACGATCAACGCCTGCGGACGCCCGACGATGTCGCACACTTCATCGGCGACGTCTTGAGGCTCGTGACCGCGCGCTACGAGGCGCCGGTGTGGTGGCGGCTGCGTGCCGCGCTCGATGCCCACGACGACGCGGCCTTCGTCGCCTGGAACGACGACTTCCTCGCGACGCGCGAGTCCGCGGAGCTGCGCGCCGAGACGCTGCAGATGGGACATTCGATGATCGCGTTGCTGCGCGGTCTGGGCACGGTGGTCGAGGTCGGCATCGACCCCTGGACCTGGCCCGCCGCGCACGCGTTCGCGTCGCGCACCTGGCGCATCGCACCGCGCTCGGCGTTGAACGGCTATCTCTTCGGCTGGCTCGAGAACCAGGTCCTCGCCGGCATGAAGGCGCTCCCGTACGGACAGCTCGCCGGTCAGCGCATGTTGCACGCGTTGCGACCCGTCGTCGCCGAAGTGGCGTCCGCCGCATCGACTCTCGACGACGACGAGCTGACGACGCAGGCGCCGGGATACGCGATCAACAGCGCCCGTCACGAAAGCCAGTATTCCCGCCTCTTCCGATCGTGATGTCATGAACCAGCCAACGTCCACCCCTCTCCGCGTCGGCATCGGCGGCCCCGTCGGCTCCGGCAAGACGACGCTCGTCGAGATGCTGTGCAAGCGCCTGCGGTCGCGCTACCAGCTCGCCGTCGTCACGAACGACATCTACACGAAGGAGGACGAGCGCCTCCTGGTCGCCGCCGAGGCGTTGCCGGCCGAGCGGATCATGGGGGTGGAGACCGGCGGTTGCCCGCATACCGCGATCCGCGAGGACGCGTCGATCAACCTCGAGGCGGTGGCGCGCATGCAGAAGCGCTTTCCGGATCTCGACCTGATCTTCATCGAGTCGGGCGGCGACAACCTCGCGGCGACCTTCAGTCCCGAGTTGTCGGACCTGACGCTCTACGTCATCGATGTCGCGGGAGGCGAGAAGATTCCGCGGAAGGGCGGGCCCGGCATCACGAAGGCCGATCTGCTCGTCATCAACAAGATCGATCTCGCACCGTACGTCGGCGCGTCGCTGGCCGTGATGGCGAGCGACGCGGCACGGATGCGCGGCCCGCGGCCGTTCGTGATGACGGACCTGAAGAGGGGCACCGGCCTCGACGAGGTGGTCGCCTTCGTCGTGGAACGGGGGATGCTCGACCACTGATGATGGATTGGCGCGGAGACCCGACCCATGCCCCGGCAACCCCATCCCGTCTGGACCGTCTACGACAAGCTACGGACCGCGCGACTGAACGTGAAGTACTACAGTCGGCGCCTGGAGAGCATCGAGCGGATCAGCTTCCTGCTCGAGATGATTCTCCTCGCCGCGGCCCCGACGTCGGCGATCGCGGGCCTGTGGTTCTGGGAGACCATCACGGGGAAGCTCGTCTGGCAATACTTCGGCATCGTTGCCGCTCTGGCCGCGTTGATCAAGCCGGGACTCGGGCTCACGAAGAAGATCAAGGATTTCGAGAGCACCGTGAACGGTTACCGGACGCTCGAGTTCGACCTCATGGAGATCAAGGGCAACATCGAACAGAAAGGGAAGTACGATGCCGCATTGCAGGCGGACTTCAGGAAGGCGTTGCAGCGCGAGAAGACGCTGATCGGCAGGACCCCCGAAACGCGCGAGCGCGCCCGCGTCAAGGCCCCCGCGGAAGCCGAGGTGCGCAGGGAGTTGCCGGACGAGGCCTTCTTCATCCCGGAGGGACCATGAAGACTCCCCACAGCGAGACCCCCGAACCGGCGCCCGAACCGTCGCCGGGGCC
>CAXTPX010000463.1:0-3500 GCA_964246005.1 uncultured Burkholderiaceae bacterium
CCGGCGGAATGCACAGGATGTCGGCGGGGACGTCGAAATCTTGAGCATCGTTGCGCTGCGGTCGAGCGTAAAAAAAGCGCCCGGAAGGGCGCTTGAAGCAAGCACTGGAGAAAGTGCTTACGAGGAGATCAGAGGGCTTCGGCCTTCGCGGCGCGGGTCTTGCCGGCGCGGGAAGGGACGTTGCACAGGCCGCAGACGAAGCCCGCGTTGAGGTCGTCGCGATGGGTGACGAAGTGACCGCCGCAGTCGTTGCACGCGGTCGTGCCGAGCATGCCGCTGTCGATGTAGCGGATCAGGATCCAGGCCCGCGTGATCGAAAGCTTTTCGTCGAGATGGAACACCTTGGTCTGTTCCAGATACAGGCGATAGGCACTCACCAGCGCTTCGGCGCGGTCGAGCTTGCAGTGGCCGGCGAGATGCCGATAGCTGCCCAGGAACAGCGACGTGTGGATATTCGGCTGCCACGTCAGGAACCAGTCGGTCGAGAACGGCAGCATGCCCTTCGGCGGCGACTCGCCGTTGATCTCCTTGTAGAGACGCAACAGGCGTTCGCGCGACAGCGTCGTTTCCGACTCGAGCACCTGCAGACGGGCGCCCATGCGCGCGAGTTCGCTCGCGAGGCGGATCTGGACGGCTTCGCCCAGCACGGTCTTCTTCGCGGTCTGGACCTTGCTGCTCATTGCAGCGTCTCCAGCTCACGCGAACCCAGCAGGATGGCGGCGTGCACGCTGCCCATCCCGGTCTCGCGATCCTTCGTGTGGCTCGTGATCAGGTCCCAGACGGTGCGGTCGTCGAAGCGGAAGCGACACATCAGCATGTTCGACGACGCGATCTTCAACAACTGGCCGGACGACAGCGACGCGATCATGTCGGCCAGCTCGAGGTCGATGCCGAGACGGAAGCTCGCTTCGGCCTTGTCCTCGACGATCATCTGGCGAGCCAGCATCAGATACGACAAATTGGCTTCGCGGACTTCCGACAGCAGGTTATCGAACTTCATGGTGGCGCTCCGTTGATTCGGTGACTCGTGGAATGGATGCAAGTGTGCCGAGACGTGACGTTCGGCGACAGTAGCGCCCTGCCATCCGATGCACGGGTGCACGGCATCCCGCCGTGTCGGAAGTTTTCCGACAAGCAGCCGAAAAACCGTGCTGCTTCAACGGCTCTGTGGCGCGTCGGAGTAGCGGGCCGCAGTCGGCGGGCGCAGGAAAGCGAACGGCCCCGTCTCAGGAATGCGACCAGGTTGCCGAAAACGTCCGTCCGTCTGTTGCTGCCGGGCGACGCCCACGGTCCGGCGCCACGACCGTGCCGTGCCCTCGGCTACCATTCGCGCTCCAGAAGACGCTTGTGATCCGGCATCCCGGTTCGCACGATCAATGCCTCGTTCGTTGTTCCGCAAGGAAGCCATCGACGCCCAGCGCGAGAAGTTTTTCGGCGAGGCAAGCGCCGCGCAGCCGGTGCGGATGTGGGTCTACACGGTGACCGCGTGCAGCATCGCGGCACTGGCCGTGGCGGTCGCGGTCTGGGGCCAGTACACCCGGCGCGAGCGCGTGCAGGGCTATCTGTCGAGCGTCGTCGGCGCAGCCGTGGTCCGCATGCCGGACGCGGGCACGGTGTCCGACGTGATGGTCCGCGAGGGCGATGTCGTGACCGCCGGCACGCCGATGGCGCGTCTCGCCTTCGACCGGTCGGGCGTCAACGATGCGAGCGGCAACGAGGCCGTGATCGGCGAGCTGAATCGCCAGGCCGAACTGCTGAAGGGAGAACGCGGCCAGACCGTACGGATCGAGCAGCAGCAGCTCGACCAACTGAAAGGCCGCATCGCGAGCCTGCAGGGTGAAGTGCGTGAAGCCGACGTCGAGATCGACCTGCAGACCCAGCGCCTCGACCAATCGCGTCAATTGCTCGCCAAATGGGTCGAGTTGAAGACACAGGACTACGCGTCGAGCTACTACGTGCTGCAGTACGAGAACCAGGTGAAGGATCAGGAGATCAAGGTCCAGGGCCTGCAACGCCAGCGTGCGGCGATCGTCAAGGACCTCGCGGCAGCTCGTGCCGAACTGCCGTCGATCGTGTCGCGCGGACAGGCGCAGCTCGACCAGCTCGACCAGAAGGTGAGCGGCGTCAGCCAGACCATCGCCGAGCAGCAGGTGCGACGCGAGCAGGGGGTCAAGCGCGACATGGTCATCACCGCGCCGATCGACGGCACCGTCACCAATGTCGGTCCGGCGCGCGGCCAGACGGTCGCGGCCGATACGCAGTTCGCGACGCTGCTGCCGAAGGACAACGTGCTGCATGCCGAGCTGCTGGTCCCGACGCGCGCGATCGGCTTCGTGCATCCGGGACAGCCGGTCAACCTGCGCTACGAGGCGTTCCCGTACGAACGCTTCGGCCAGTACGGCGGCAAGGTCGAGAACGTCGGCAAGACCGTGTGGACGCAGGGCGAATCGGTCGGGCCGCTGGCAGTCCATGAGCCGGTCTATCGCATCGTCGTCGCGCTCGACCGGCAGGACATCGCGTCGGGTGGCGAGCGCTTCCCGCTGCGTGCCGGCATGGTCGTCAGCGCCGATCTGCTGATGGAGAAGCGCACGCTCCTCGAGTGGCTGTTCCAGCCGGTGCTGCAGTTGAGGAAGCGGATCGCGACCGCCGCGGCGGCGTCGACGCCCGTACCCGCGACATGATCTTCGGTCGTCGCGTCCCCGTCATCCTGCAGTCCGAAGCGCCCGAGTGCGGGATCGCCTGCGTCGCGATGATCGCGACGTACCACGGCTTCATGACCGATCTCGTCGCGATGCGGCAGCGCATGTCGGTGTCGATGAAGGGCACGACGCTGAAGACGATCGCGCAGATCGCCGAGCAGATGAAGATGTCGGCGCGCGGCGTCAAGGTGCCGATCGACGCGCTCAACAAGATCAAGCTGCCGGCCATCCTGCACTGGGACATGAACCACTTCGTCGTGCTGACGAAGGTGTCGGGCACGGGCGCGAAGCAGACCATCACGGTCCACGATCCGGCGCGCGGCAAGCGCGTCCTCGACCGTCACGACACGTCGCGCCATTTCACCGGCGTCGCGATGGAGATGTTGCCGACGCCGGGCTTCCGGCCGGTCGAGGAACGCGAGCGCATCAGCTCGTGGCAACTGCTGTCGGCCGCATCCGGCTACAAGTCGACGATCGCGCAGATCTTCCTGCTGTCGCTCGCGCTCGAAGTCTTCGCGATCGCGTCGCCGTTCTTCCTGCAGCTCGTGATCGATCGCGTGTTGGTGGGTCGCGACCAGGACTTCCTGACGGTGCTCGGTGTCGCGTTCGCGGTGCTGGTCGTCGTGCAGGTCACGGTGACGGGCTTGCGCGCCTGGGTCGGCGTCTACCTGTCGACGCAGATCAACATGCGGATGTTGGCGGACCTGTTCGCGCAACTGGTGCGGCTGCCGCTCGCGTGGTTCGAAAAGCGCAACATCGGCGACATCATCTCGCGCTTTCGCAGCATCGACGCGATCCAGC
>CAXTPX010000464.1:0-3494 GCA_964246005.1 uncultured Burkholderiaceae bacterium
CGAAGCCACCTGTTCTCGGGCGAGTGACCGGTCGGGAATCGATCGCAACGATTCGTTCGTTGCTGGCGATGTCGACGTAAGCAGAAGCTGGATCGGGCGAGTTCGTACGACACGCTATAGTCTCGGCCCGACTTCGATCCACGCGCGCGACATGGCGCCGGCGTCGCGTCGCAGGCGCTTCATACACCAACGAATGCAGGACCTCGAATGAGCGCCTCGCCGCTCGCGACCGTTCCCCTACCGCTGCACGTCGGCAACGTGCTGATCGTCGCCGCGCCGTCGGGCGCCGGAAAGTCGACGCTCGTCAACGCACTGCTCGCGGCCGACGAGGCCGTGAAGCTGTCGATCTCCTACACGACGCGCGCGCCGCGACCCGGCGAGCTCGAAGGTCGCGAGTATTTCTTCATCGACGTGCCGACATTCGTCGCGATGCGCGCGGCCGACGAGTTCATCGAGTCGGCCGAAGTCCACGGTCATCTCTACGGCACGTCGTCGAAGTGGATCGAGTCGCGCATCGCCGAGGGCGACGACGTCCTGCTCGAAATCGACTGGCAGGGTGCCCAGCAGATCAAGCGCCGCTTTCCGGAAGCGATCGGCATCTTCATCCTGCCGCCGTCGATCGAGGCGCTCGAGGCAAGGCTGCGGCAGCGCGGGCAGGACGAGAGCGCGGTGATCACGCGACGGCTGTTGGCAGCCGGCAGCGAGATCGCCCACGCGCGCGAGTTCGAATACGCTATTATCAATCAAGAGTTTGCGGAAGCTTCCCACCAGTTGAAGAGCATCGTGCAGGCGGCGCGCCTCCGGTTCTCGTTGCAGGCGCTGCGGCACGCGCAGTTGTTCGGCCAACTCGGCATCCACGCCCGCTGAACTCGAGCTCATTCCCGCTCGTCGCATCGACTCGCGACGCCTTCCTCCAGAGACCTCGTCGCCGTTGAAGTGACCGGGGGCTCGCAACGCTTCGCAAGCGCAGGGTGCCGCCCGGCTCGCCCGCGACATTGACCGTTTTCCCATCAGGAGAATCAAATGGCCCGCATCACCGTCGAAGACTGTCTGAAGCACATCCCGAACCGCTTCCAGCTCGCGCTCGCAGCGACCTATCGCGCGCGCCAGCTGGCACAAGGGCACACCCCGAAGGTCGAGAGCCGCGACAAGCCGACCGTCACCGCATTGCGCGAGATCGCCGAAGGCAAGATCGGCATCGAGATGCTGAAGAAGGTCCCCACCTGATGGCGATGGGCAGTCCCGCCACGCCCTGACCGACCCGTCCGGAACGCTCGCTGAACGTCGCATCGCATGAGTCTCTCCACCGCGATCGACTCGGTCGCCCGGCTGATCAACTTCAAGCGCCGGCGGGAGGTCTTCTCGTCCGTCGATCTCGCCGGCCTCACCGCGCTCGGCGGGGGCTACGGAGACGATAGCGACGCGAGCGGCCTGTTCGCGCACGTCCCCCCGCCCCCGGCGGAACCATCGAAGGTCGTCAGCCTCGCGCCGCTGATGGAGATGCTGTCCGCCTATCTCGGCGAGGCGGACCTGAAGCGCATCCGCGACGCCTACCGCTTCTCCGACGAGGCCCATCTCGGGCAGTTCCGGTCGAGCGGGGACGCGTACATCTCGCATCCGATCGCGGTCGCCGAGATCTGCGCGAGCATGAAGCTCGACGCGAACGCGATCGCCGCCGCGTTGCTGCACGACGTGATCGAGGACCAGGGCGTTCCGAAGGAGGTCCTGCTCGACCGCTTCGGCGCGCAGGTCGCCGACCTCGTCGACGGACTGTCCAAGCTCGACCGCCTGCAGTTCCGCGACAGCCAGGAAGCGCAGGCCGAGAACTTCCGCAAGATGCTGCTCGCGATGGCGCGCGACGTGCGCGTCATCCTGATCAAGCTGGCCGATCGGCTGCACAACATGCGCACGCTCGGCGTCCTCGCGCCCGCGAAGCGGCGTCGCATCGCACGCGAGACGCTCGAGATCTACGCGCCGATCGCGCACCGGCTCGGCCTGAACTCGATCTATCGCGACCTGCAGGACCTGTCGTTCATGCATCTGTATCCGATGCGTTTCCAGGTGCTGCGGAAGGCGATCCTGGCCGCGCGCGGCAACCGGCGCGAGGTCGTCGGCAAGACGCTCGAAGCGGTGCGCGGCGCCCTGCCCGCCGCGGGCATCCGCGCGGAAGTGTTCGGTCGCGAGAAGACCATCTACGGCGTCTATCGCAAGATGATCGAGAAGAAGCTGTCGTTCACGCAGGTGCTCGACATCTACGGCTTTCGCATCGTCGTGCCCGATCACCCGTCCTGCTATCTCGCGCTCGGTGCGCTGCATGCGCTGTTCAAGCCGGTGGCGTCGAAATTCAAGGACTACATCGCGATCCCGAAGATCAACGGCTACCAGTCGCTGCACACGACCGTGCTCGGACCGTTCGGCACGCCGGTCGAGTTCCAGATCCGCACGCAGGACATGCATCGCGTGGCCGAGTCGGGCGTCGCGGCACACTGGCTCTACAAGAACCTGTCGGATGCGCAGAGCGCCGACCTGCGGCCCAACACGCATCAGTGGCTGCAGTCGCTCCTCGAGATCCAGAGCCAGACGGGCGACGCGGCCGAGTTCCTCGAGCACATCAAGGTCGACCTCTTTCCCGAGACGGTCTACGTCTTCACACCGAAGTCCAAGATCATCACGTTGCCGCGTGGCGCGACGCCGATCGACTTCGCGTACCAGATCCACACCCACATCGGCAACACGTGCATCGCCGCGCGCATCAACGGGCAGCTGTCGCCGCTACGCACCGAACTGCAGTCGGGCGACGTCGTCGACGTGGTCACGTCGCCGACCTCGCGACCCAATCCGAACTGGGTCACGTTCGTGCGCACCGGGCGGGCCCGCTCCGAGATCCGGCACTACCTGAAGACGATGAAGTACGAGGAGTCGGTCGACCTCGGCCGACGTCTCCTCGAACAGTCGATCCGCCAGCGCGACCGCGTCCCCGACGCGCTGCCCGAGAGCGCGTGGCAGCGCGTCGAGTCGGAAAGCGGTGCGAAGAATCGCGACGATCTCTTCGCCGACATCGGGCTCGGCCGTCGACTGGCGGCGGTCGTCGCGCGTCGACTGGTGCTCGCCTCGACGACGCCCGAGGTCGACGGGGGACCGACGCCGAAGGCGACCATGCCGGTCGTGATCAGCGGCGCCGACGGCGTCTCCGTCAATCTCGCGCGATGTTGTTGTCCGATCCCCGGCGATTCCATCTTCGGCCACATCCAGCGGGGTCATGGCCTGGTGGTGCATACCACCGACTGTCCGACCGCCGGACGCCAGAAGACGCGCGACCCCGAGCGCTGGATCGACGCGCAATGGGATACCTCCAACGAAGCCGAGATGGACGGCGCGAGGCTCTTCAACGTGAAGGTCGACCTGTCGTTGAAGAACGAGCGCGGCGTGCTCGCCCACGCGGCGGTCGAGATCTCGGATACCGGCGCCAACCTCGCCCACGTGTCGATGGACGA
>CAXTPX010000465.1:0-3493 GCA_964246005.1 uncultured Burkholderiaceae bacterium
GAGGGCGGTCGGCTCCGTGCCGCCCGCGCTCCCGGTGTCGGGCGGCTCGTTCGGCCTGCACCTGCCGTGGCCTTCGCTGGGCTTCGTCGAAGGGCTCGACCTCGCGTGGCAGTTCATCCCGCTCGCGATCCCCGCGGCGTTCCTCACCGTGGTCGGCGGCATCGACGTCACCGAGTCGGCGTCGCTCGCCGGCGACCGCTATTCGACGCGCAGCGTGCTGCTCGCGGAAGGCATCGCGACGCTCGGCGCCGCATTGTGCGGCGGGGTCGTCCAGAACACGCCGTACATCGGCCACCCGGCCTACAAGCGCATGGGCAGCCGCGCGGCGTACACGCTCGCGACGGGCCTCTTCATCGCGCTCGGCGCGGCGACCGGCCTGATCGGCGTGCTGATCTCCGCGCTTCCGGAATCGATCGTCGTGCCGATCCTGGTCTACGTCGGGCTCGAGATGAGCGCCCAGGCGGTGCACGAGTCCGAGCCGAAGCACGTGAAGGCGATCGCGCTGGCGCTGATCCCGGTGATCGCGAACCTCGTCAACATCGAGATGGGCGGCGTGCTCGGCGCGGCACGCGTCGACATCGGCGCCTTGCCGCTCGACACGCGCAACACGCTGACGGTCCTGACGATGCTCGGCAACGGCTTCATCGTGACCGCGATGATCTGGGCGACGTGGCTGGTGTGGATCATCGACCGCCGCATGATCGCAGCGGCCTGGCTGTGCGTCGTCGCGGCCGGCATGACGCTGGTCGGACTGATCCACTCGCCGTTCGCCGACGGGCGCCTGTTCGTGCCGGATGCGACGACGCCGCGGATCGTCTTCGCGCTCGCGGCGGGTTACGTGCTGCTCGGGGCGATGTGCGCGTTGCTGCAGCGTTCGGCGCACCGCTCGGCGGTCGCGAACGATGTACCGGTCACGACGTGACGCGGATCTACAACTCGGCGATGCAGAGGTCGACGCCGTCGGACCACGGCGGAAACACGATCTCGAAGCGTCGTGCGAGACGGCTCGTGTCGAGCGACGAGTTCGAAGGCCGCTTCGCCGGCACCGGATACTCTGCGGCCGGGATCGCGGTGATCGTCTCGACCTTCAGCGGCATCGACCGCTTGCGCGCCTGCTCGACGATGTATTCGGCGAAGCCATGCCAGGAGGTCCGGCCGGCCGCGGCGAGGTGGTAGACGCCCGACTCGAACGAGCCCGCCTTCCGCTCGCCGATCGCCTTCGCGATGATCTGGGCCGTGCAGTCGGCGATCAGTCGCGCCGACGTCGGCGCGCCGAACTGGTCGCCGACGATGCGCAGCCCTTCGCGCTCGCCCGCGAGCCGCAGGATCGTCCTGACGAAGTTCTTGCCGCGCGAGGCGTAGACCCAGCTCGTGCGCAGCACGAGGTGATCGCATCCCGACGCTTCGATCGCGTGCTCGCCCGCGAGCTTGCTCCGCCCGTACTCGGATTGCGGGTTCGTCGGAGCGTCCTCGGTGTACGGAACGGCACTGGTCCCGTCGAACACGTAGTCGGTGGAGTAGTGCACCAGCAACGCGCCGCAGCGTCGCGCTTCGCTCGCGATCACGCCGACCGATTCCGCATTGACCCGCATCGCGCGCTCCGCGTCGGTCTCGGCCTGGTCGACCGCGGTGTACGCGACGGCGTTGACGACGACGTCGGGCGGTGTTTCGAACCACACCCGCAACGACTCCGGGTCGTCGAAGTCGGCTTGTGCGCGCGAAGCGGCGACCACGGTCCCGAGCGGCTGCAACGCCCGCTGCAGTTCCCATCCCACCTGGCCGGTGGTGCCGAAGAGCAGGATACGCATCAGGCGAAGACCTCGGCATCCGCGAACCTGGCGCCGCCCTGGTCCTTGCCGGACACGAGCGGCTCCGCGCCGTCGAGCGGCCACGCGATCGCGAGCGTGGGGTCGTTCCACACGATGCAGCGCTCGGCCTTCGGTGCCCAGTAGTCGGTGGTCTTGTAGAGGAAGTCGGCGCTGTCGGACGTGACGACGAAGCCGTGCCCGAAGCCTTCCGGCACCCACAACTGGCGATGGTTGGTCTCGCTCAGCTCGACGCCGAACCACTGGCCGAAGTTCGGCGAACTGCGGCGCAGGTCGACCGCGACGTCGAACACCGTACCCCGCACGACGCGAACGAGCTTGCCCTGCGTCTGTTCGATCTGATAGTGCAACCCGCGCAGGACGTTCTTCGCGGAGCGCGAGTGGTTGTCCTGCACGAACGTGACGTGCCGCCCGACCGCTTCGTCGAACGCGCGTTCGTTGAAGCTCTCGAAGAAGAAGCCGCGATCGTCGCCGAACACCTTCGGCTCGATCAGCAGGACGTCCGGCAGCGCGGTGGCGGTGACGGTCATGCCGCGAGTCCGAACACCGTTTTCGGCGATGGACGATCGTCGAGCATCCGCATCAGGTACTGGCCGTATTCGTTCTTCAGCAACGGTTTCGCGAGGCTCTCGATCTGCGCGGCGTCGACGTAGCCCATGTGATAGGCGATCTCCTCCAGGCATGCCACCTTCAGGCCCTGCCGCTTCTCGATCGTGTGGATGAACTGCGCCGCCTCGAGCAGCGATTCGTGCGTGCCGGTGTCGAGCCACGTGAAGCCGCGGCCGAGCGTCTCGACGTCGAGCTCACCGGCCTCGAGGTACACGCGGTTCAGGTCGGTGATCTCGAGTTCACCACGAGGCGACGGCTTCAGCGAAGCGGCCCGTTCGGTGACCGCGCCATCGTAGAAGTAGAGGCCGGTCACCGCGTAGTTGGACTTCGGCAGCGCGGGCTTCTCCTCGAGACTGAGCGCCTTGCCGTGCTGGTCGAACTCGACCACGCCGTAGCGTTCCGGATCGTGCACGTGGTAGGCGAACACCGTCGCACCGGCCGTCGTGGCGTTGGCGCGCTGCAGCTGCGCCGCGAGGTCGTGTCCGTGGAAGATGTTGTCGCCGAGGATCAGCGCCGACGGACTGTCGCCGACGAACTCGCGGCCGATGATGAACGCCTGCGCGAGCCCGTCCGGCGAAGGCTGGATCGCGTACTCGAGATTCAGGCCCCACTGCGCCCCGTCGCCGAGCAGCTCGCGAAAGCGCGGCGTGTCCTGCGGCGTCGAGATCACCAGCACGTCGCGCATCCCCGCCAGCATCAGCGCGGAGAGCGGGTAGTAGATCATCGGCTTGTCGTAGACCGGCAGCAGCTGCTTCGAGACCGAGCGCGTGATCGGATAGAGGCGGGTGCCGGATCCGCCCGCGAGGATGATGCCTTTGCGCGCGCCGTGGTTCGTTCCGTTCATGTCGTGACCTTCGCGCCGTAGTTGGTATCGATCCAGTCCCGGTAGCTGCCGGTCTGCACGTTGGCGATCCATTCGCCATGGTCGAGATACCAGCGCACGGTCTTCTCGAGCCCGGTCTCGAACGTCTCGGCGGGCCGCCAGCCGAGCTCGCGCTCGATCTTGCCGGCGTCGATCGCGTAGCGCCGGTCGTGCCCGAGCCGGTCCTTCACGTACT
>CAXTPX010000466.1:0-3491 GCA_964246005.1 uncultured Burkholderiaceae bacterium
ACCAGCAGCAGCGCGTACCACCAGTGGTCGGGGAACGTCCAGAACCACGGATAGGCCTTCCAGTCGAGGAAGACCATGAAGTCCGGCAGGTCCGACTTGTAGGCGCCTTCGCGGCCGATCGCGCGCATCAGGTACATGCCGTGCGCGTAGCCACCGAGCGCGAAGAAGAGACCGTGCCCGAGCGACAGGATGCCGGTGTAGCCCCAGACGAGATCGAGCGCGAGCGCGGCGATCGCGTAGCACATGAACTTGCCGAGGAGCGCAATGACATACGACGACACGTGCAGCGGGCTGTCGGCCGCGACGAAGACATTCAACAGCGGCATCGCGGCGAGCACCGCGGTCACGATCACGAGGCCGGTCCAGACCGGTTTCGTGAACAGGCGGGGCGTCGCCGGGGCGTAGGTGACCTTCACTAGTCGACGCTCCGGCCCTTGAGCGCGAAGAGGCCCTGCGGTCGCTTCTGGATGAACAGCACGATGACGACCAGGATCATGATCTTCGCGAGCACGGCCCCGGCCACCGGCTCGAGGAACTTGTTGACCTCGCCGAGACCCAGCGCCGCGATGATCGTGCCGGCCAGCTGGCCGACGCCGCCCAGCACGACGACCATGAACGAGTCGACGATGTAGTTCTGGCCGAGGTCCGGCCCGACGTTGCCGAGCTGCGAGAGGGCGACCCCACCCAGTCCGGCGATGCCGCTGCCCAATCCGAACGTCAGCATGTCGACGCGCCCGGTCGGCACGCCCACGCAGTCGGCCATGCGGCGGTTCTGCGTGACGGCGCGCACGAAGAGGCCGAGCCGCGTGCGGTTCAGCAGCACCCAGACCAGCAGCACGACCAGCGCGGCGAAGATCACGATCGTGATGCGGTTCCAGGCGAGCACGACGCCGCCCAGCACGGTGATGCCGCCCGACATCCACTGCGGATTCGAGACCTCGACGTTCTGCGCGCCGAACACCGACCGCACCGCCTGCTGCAGGATCAGGCTGATGCCCCAGGTCGCGAGCAGCGTCTCGAGCGGCCGTCCGTAGAGCCACCGGATCACGCTGCGTTCGAGCGCCATCCCGATGCCGCCGGAGACGACGAATGCGACCGGCAACGCGGCGATCACGTACCACTCGAGCGCGCCCGGCAGGTAGTTGCGGAACACGCTCTGCACGAGGTAGGTCGAGTACGCGCCGATCATCAGCAGCTCGCCGTGGGCCATGTTGATGATGCCCATCAGCCCGAACGTGATCGCGAGGCCGAGCGCGGCGAGCAGCAGGATGCTCGCGAGGCTGATGCCGTAGAACGCGTTGCCGAGGTACTCCGCACGCGTGACGCGCGAGTTGACGGCACGCAACGACAGCGCCGCAGCACTGCGAACGCCGGCGTCGGGCTCCGCGTAGTGTCCCTGCGCGTCCGGTTCGGACAGCGCGGCGAGGAGCGGGCGGACCGACGCGTTCGGGCTGTCGGCGAGACGCTCGGCGGCACCGCGTCGCACGGCGGGATCGGTGCTCTTCAGCTCGAGGACCGACGCCGTCATCGCGAGCGAGTCGCGCGTCTGCGCATCCTTCTCGTCGACCATCGCGCGCTGGATCAGCGGCAGCTGGGCGGGGTCGGCCGCCTGTTCGAGCGCCTTCGCACCGGCTCTTCGCACCGACACGTCGGGCGAAAGCAGCTGCAGGCCCGAGTCGGCGGCCTCGAGCGCGCCGCGCAGGCGGTTGTTGATCGTGATGTTGTCGGCGCCGTCGGGCAGCGCGAGCTTCTCGTTCGTGACGGGGTCGACCGCGTGGCCTTCGGCGTCCGCGACCAGCACGCGGCCGTCGCTCGTCACGTAGACCGCCTCGTCGCGCAACGCCTTCAACATCGCGATCGAATCGGGGGTGGCCAGCGCGCCGAGCTTCGCGATGGCCGAGACCTTCTCGTCCGAGTCGTCGCTCGCGAGCTGCTTCATCAGGGCCGCGTCGAGGGCGGCGTGCGCGTACAGAGGAAACAACAGCAGCAGCAGCGAGAGCGCCCAGTCACGCCACCGTCGTTCCCGCGCACGCGGGAACCCAGTGACGTCGACTGCACGACGCTGGGTCCCCGCGTTCGCGGGGACGACGAGGCGATGGCCGAAGCTCAAGGCCAGGTCAGGCAAAGGCGCGATGCACTTCGATCACTTCGCCGCCGTCAGATCCGGCTCGTCCTTCTTCTTGTCGTTGCCGGCGACATACGGGCTCCACGGCTGCGCCTTGATCGGCTCCTTGGTCTTCCACACGACCTTGAACTGGCCGTCGGACTGGATCTCGCCGATGAACACCGGCTTGTGCAGGTGGTGGTTCTTCGGGTCCATCTCGATCGTGAAGCCGTCCGGCGCCTTGAAGGTCTGGCCGCCCATCGCCGCGATGACCTTGTCGGTATCGGTCGACTTGGCCTTCTCGACGGCCTGCTTCCACATGTTGATGCCGACGTAGGTCGCTTCCATCGGATCGTTCGTCACGACCGTGTCGGCGTTCGGCAGGTTCTTCGCCTTCGCGTACGCCTTGTACTTCTTGATGAAGTCGGCGTTGACCGGGTTCTTGATCGACTCGAAGTAGTTCCACGCGGCGAGCTGCCCGACGAGCGGCTTGGTGTCGACGCCGCGCAGTTCTTCCTCGCCGACCGAGAACGCCACGACCGGCACGTCGGTCGCCTTGATGCCCGAGTTGCCGAGCTCCTTGTAGAACGGCACGTTGGAGTCGCCGTTGATCGTCGACACGACCGCGGTCTTCTTGCCGGCCGTCGAGAACGTCTTGATCTTCGCGATGATGGTCTGGTAGTCGCTGTGACCGAACGGCGTGTAGTCCTCCATGATGTCCTCGTCGGCCACGCCCTTCGACTTCAGGAACGCGCGCAGGATCTTGTTGGTCGTGCGTGGGTAGACGTAGTCCGTGCCGAGGAGGACCCAGCGCTTGGCGGAGCCGCCTTCCTTGCTCATCAGGTACTCGACGGCCGGGATCGCCTGCTGGTTCGGCGCGGCGCCGGTATAGAACACGTTCTTCTCGAGTTCTTCGCCTTCGTACTGGACCGGGTAGAACAGCAGGCCGTTGAGTTCCTTGAACACCGGATTGACCGACTTGCGGGACACCGACGTCCAGCAGCCGAAGACGACGGCGACCTTGTCCTGCGAGATCAGGCCGCGCGCCTTTTCCGCGAACAACGGCCAGTTGGAGGCCGGATCGACGACGACGGCTTCGAGCTGCTTGCCCATCACGCCGCCCTTCGCGTTGATCTCGTCGATCGTCATCAGCGCCACGTCCTTCAGCGATGTTTCCGAGATGGCCATCGTGCCGGACAGCGAATGCAGGATGCCGACCTTGATCGTGTCGGCAGCATGGGCCATCGCGCCGAGGCCAAGGCCTGCGATCGCGAGCGATGTCGCGAGTGTCGTGTGGATGAAACCTCTTCTGCGCATGTCGATCCCCTCGTTGCTATGCGCCCGCCGGATCGAAACGATGCGTCCTGCGGCGGGCATCCTGCAGGGC
>CAXTPX010000467.1:0-3481 GCA_964246005.1 uncultured Burkholderiaceae bacterium
GATGAGCGCAGGCGATCGACCGGCGCGTCCGGGGGTCGACGCGCCCGCACCGGGAACCAGCAGGAACGCGCATTCGACTTCGATATCGTCGATCGACGCATGCAGCAGCTGCGGAATCCCGGGGGCGAGGCGGACGCGAACCGAGTGCGCGCCGACCTGACGGAGCCGCCCGTCGTCCCCCACGACCGTCGACCCTTGCAGCGCCTCGACCCAGCCGACCAGGAACGACGTGTCCCGCTCGGTCGATCCGAGCTTCAGCCCGACCAGTCGCTGCAGCCCGATGCGGGGCCGCGCGTGCTTGCGAACGCAGCGCACGGCGTCCGGCGATTCGGCGGCGAGCGTCCACTGCTCGGCGGTCGTCAGCAGCCGGTCGATCTTCTCGTTCGCGATGACGTCGCGCGGCTTGGTAATGGCATCGACCGGCTTGCGGTGGTAGGTGTAGGTGTTCTTCGACGCGTGCACCGAGGCCGAGCGTGCCTCCCGGTCGAGCCGCTTCGCATCGGGATTCGGCATCCCGAGCATCGCCGAAACCTGCATGCCCGGCGGGCCCGCCCGCCAGGCACGGTCGGGCGAGTCGATGTCGGCCGGCGAGACGGCGCCCCAGCGTTGCCTCAGCACGACGAGCAGGTCCCGCGCGGCCGACGGGCGCAAGTTGTCCCCGATGCCGACCTCGCGCGGCGTCCTGCCGCCGGCGAGCGCATCGAGCCGCTTGTCGATCGACTGCAGCGCGCTCTGCGTGTCGAAACGCAGCACGTGGTTGCCGAGCGTCACGCTCGGCCCGGGGCTCGCGACCGGCCGGGCCGGCGCCGCGCCACCCGCCGGTACGTCGACGCGTCGCTCGAGCCGGAACCCGACCTTCGCCGCCCATCGTTGCGCGGCCATCCGCACGACCTCGAACTCGGCGGCGGGGCGCGCCGCGGGATCGGCCAGTGCGATCATCACCGGCATCACGAAGGCCGCCCGACAGGTCTTCGTGATGCTGACGTGCAGGACGTCGGCGACCTCGATGTCCTGGCAATCGAGGTCGCGCACCAGTTGTCCGAGGACGCAATGCCGCTCCCACAGGGCGGCCGGCACGGCCCAGCGAGCGCGCTGAATCCACACCAGCACGTGAGCGTTGACGTCGAGGGCCCGGTGCAATGCGCCGACGCCCGACACGAACGAGACCTTGCCTTCCAGCGTCGGCAGGGCTGCGCCGTTCAACGTCGCTTCGGCAAGCACCGGCGTGTCGGCAAGCTGCGACACGAGCCACGCGTAGACGTCGCGCAACGCACTGGCCGCATCGATCGCCGCCCAGAAGTGCGATGCGAATTCGTCGTCGATCGGCAGGACCGCGAACTGGGTCTCGCCGAGGCGTTCACCGAACACGTTCAGCAACCAGCCGCGAATGCGTTCGGCGATGGCGAACTTGCGTTGTGGCTCGAGGTTCGCCGACCCGTCCTCCAGGCCGAGCGCGCCGAGTGCCCGAAGCACCTGAGCGATCTCCGCGAGGTCCCGGGCGTCGACCGGCTGCGACATGCCGGCCAACCAGGCTTTTGCTCCGGCCCCGTCCACGATCCTGGGCTTGCTGTCCGACGGAAGCACTTCGCTACGGGTGAATCGGAGCATGTCGTCGCCACAGGGCGGTCGTTCAAACCGTCATTGTGCCTTCGACGGTCGCCTCTGCAATACCGTCCGGCAGGTTTCGGACGGCGTTGGTCGAGGCTTGCGACGACTAGACCAGAACCCGCTCGATGCCGCCGGCGTTCGCGCGGCGCACGTAGTCGGGCAACCAGTTCTCGCCGAGGATGTGCTTCGCGACCTCGACGACGATGTAGTCGGCCTCGATGCCCACGTCGTCGTTGTAGCGCGACAGGCCCTGCAGGCACGACGGGCAGGACGTGAGGATCTTGACGGGCGCCGGCGCGGACGTCGCGCCCCGCAGCTTCGCCACGCCCTTCCGCATCTCCTCTTCCTTCCGGAAGCGGACCTGCGTCGAGATGTCGGGCCGCGTGATCGCGAGCGTGCCCGACTCGCCGCAGCAGCGATCGTTCTTCTCGACCTTGCCGTTCAGGTCGCTCGCCATCAACGTGTTGACGACCTTCAGCGGGTCGTACTGCTTCATCGGCGTGTGGCACGGGTCGTGATACAGGTAGTGCGTGCCGGTCACCCCTTCGAGCCGCACGCCCTTCTCCATCAGGAACTCGTGGATGTCGATGATCCGGCAGCCAGGGAAGATCTTGTCGAATTGATAGCCGGCGAGCTGGTCGTAGCAGGTCCCGCAACTGACGACGACGGTCTTGATGTCCAGGTAGTTGAGCGTGTTGGCCACCCGATGGAACAGCACGCGGTTGTCGGTGATGATCTTGTCGGCCTTCTCGAACTCGCCGGCTCCGCGTTGCGGGTAGCCGCAGCACAGGTAGCCCGGCGGCAGCACCGTCTGTACGCCGACGTGCCACAGCATCGCCTGCGTCGCGAGCCCGACCTGCGAGAAAAGTCGCTCCGAACCGCAGCCCGGGAAGTAGAACACCGCCTCGCTGTCCGCGTTCGCATGGACCGGATCGCGGATGATCGGCACGAAGTTCGCGTCCTCGATGTCGAGCAGCGCGCGCGCCGTTTTCTTCGGCAGGTTGCCCGGCATCTTCTTGTTGACGAAGTGGATCACCTGCTCGCGCACCGGTGTCTTGCCGTGCGTCGACGGCGGATGCACGACCTGCTTCTTCGCCGCCGGACGGAACAGCTCGACCGCCGCGCGCTGCGCCTTGTAGCCCCAGTCCATCATCAGCTTGCGGCTGACGTTGATGGTCGTCGGGTCGGTCGCGTTGAGGAAGAACATCGACGCGGCCGTGCCGGGATTGAACTTCTTCTGGCCCATCTTGCGCAGCAGGTTGCGCATGTTCATCGAGACGTCGCCGAAGTCGATGTCGACCGGGCACGGAGACAGGCACTTGTGGCACACCGTGCAGTGGTCCGCCACGTCGGTGAACTCCTCCCAGTGCTTGATCGACACGCCGCGGCGCGTCTGTTCCTCGTACAGGAACGCCTCGATCAACAACGAGGTCGCAAGGATCTTGTTGCGCGGTGAATAGAGCAGGTTCGCGCGCGGCACGTGGGTCGCGCACACCGGCTTGCACTTGCCGCAACGCAGGCAGTCCTTGATCGAGTCGGCGATCGCGCCGATGTCCGACTGCTGCATGATCAGCGACTCGGCTCCCATCAGCCCGAAGCTCGGCGTGTACGCGTTGCGCAGGTCGGCCGGCACGACCGGCAGCGCCTGCAGCTTGCCGTGGTTGAAATGGCCGTGCGGGTCGACCCGGTGCTTGTACGCGCGGAAGTCGGCGGTCTCCGCCTCGGTCAGGAACTCGAGCTTCGTGATGCCGATGCCATGCTCGCCGGAGATCACGCCGTCGAGGTCGCGCGCGATCTGCATGATGCGGGCGACCATGCGATTGGCCGTCGACAGCATCGCGTAGTCGTCGGAGTTGACCGGGATGTTGGTGTG
>CAXTPX010000468.1:0-3481 GCA_964246005.1 uncultured Burkholderiaceae bacterium
GACCGTGTCGGCGAGCGCGTTGATGCCGGGCTACCTGACGACCCAGGTGGACATCATCAACAGTGCGCGCGTGGCAGGTCGTGCGGCCGAGATCCTGCACATGGACACCGATCCAGAGCTCAAGAAGGCCTGGATGGAGGCGGATCAGGGGAAGGGTGATTTCATGGCCTGGCTGGCCGGCATCCTGCGCTACAAGCTCGATGCGAAGCCGTCCCGGGACAGCAACGTGATCCAGATCGGCTATACCGGCACCGATCCCGATTGGGTCGCCAAAGTGGCCAATGCCGTCGCGCAGGCTTACGTCGAGACCGACCTCGCGCTCAAGATCGAACCGGCGCGCCAGTATTCGGTGTGGTTCGAGGAACAGACACGCCAGGCGCGGCAGAAGGTCGAGCAGGCGCAGAAGGCGTTGAGCGCGTACCAGCAGAGCTCCGGCATCGTCATCTACGACGAGAAGCTCGATTACGAGAACAGCAAGCTGTCCGACATCTCTTCGCAGCTGACCGCGTTGCAGGGCCAGATCGCGGACAGCCAGAGCAAGCGCGCGAGTGGCAGCGTCAGCACCACCAACGAGGCGATGCAGAGCCGCTCGGTGGGCGAACTCAAGTCCGATATCGCGAAGCTCGATGCGAAGCTCCAGGAGAGCAGCCAGAACTTCGGAAGGAACCACCCGCAGACGTTGCGGATGCAGGCGGAACTCGCGTCGCTACGCGGCCAGTTGTCGCGGGAACTCGGGCAGATCGCGACCTCGTTCGACACCAGCTACAAGATCGACAAGCAGCGTGAGAAAGAACTGATGGCGGCGATGGATGCCCAGAAGACGAAGGTCCTCGGCCTGAACCGCCAGCGCAACGAATTCAATGTCCTGCGACGGGACGTCGAGTCCGCGCAGCGCGACTACGACGCGGTGGGGCAGCGCCTCGCACAGACGCGACTCGAGAGCCGTTCGAGCCAGACCAATGTCGCCGTCCTCAGCCCGGCGACGCCGCCGGTGTCGCCGTCGAAGCCCAAGGTGTTGCTCAACACGCTGGCGGCCGCGGTCGCCGGCCTCACGCTCGGCCTCGCGTTCGCACTGGTGCTCGAACTGACCAATCGCCGCATCCGTTCGACGCACGACCTCGGCATCGCGCTCGACGTGCCGGTGCTGGCGAGCATCGGCGAGGTGAAGCTGCTGAACGGCCGCAGGAGCAGGCCGCACGGCCTCCTCCAGCAGAACCCGATCGCCACCTGAGCGACACGCCATGACGAACCTTGCAACGCCACTTCCCCTGTCGCGGCCCGAGGTCGACGACGGGGTCGCGATCCGACGTTCGATCGGCGCCATCCTGATCGACTCGGGTCGCATCACGCCGGAAGACGCGGAGCGCATCATTCGCGCGCAACGGACGCACGGCCAGCGCTTCGGCGAGGCTGCGATCCAGCTCGGCCTGCTGACCGAGGAAGACATCCGCTACGCGTTGTCGCATCAGTTCGATTACCAGTACCTGCCGGCCGGCGACACGAGCCTGAGCGAGTCACTGGTGGCGGCGTATCAACCGTTCAGCGACGCGGTCGAGCAACTTCGGGCGCTGCGCAGCCAACTGATGCTGCGCTGGTTCGACGCCGACGTGCGGCGAAAGGCGCTCGCGGTCATGGCGCCGGTCAGCGGCACGGGCGCGAGTTTCATCGTCTCCAACCTGGCGATCGTGTTTTCTCAGTTGGGAGAGCGGACGCTGCTGATCGATGCCAACCTGCGTGCGCCCACGCAGCATCAGCTCTTTCGCATCGAGGCGCGGCCCGGTCTTTCCGACCTGTTATCGGGCTATAACGGACCGTCGCCGGTGGTGCGGCTTAGCTCCTTCATGGGCTTGTCGGTCCTTCCGGCCGGCACCGTGCCGCCCAATCCGCAGGAATTGCTCGGCCGTGAGGCGTTCAAGGACCTGATCGCGCGCTATTCGCGCGAGCACGACGTGATCCTGATCGACACGCCGGCGGCCGGCCAATACGCGGATTCTCAGATCATCGCGACGCGCGCGGGCGCCGCACTGTTGGTAGCACGCAAGAACCAGACGTCCACTCAGCAGTTGACGCGCCTCGCGCGCGACGTCCAGCAGCACGGCTCGCTGCTCGTCGGGTCCGTCCTCAACGACGGTTGATGGAGCGGGTCGTGAATACCGAGCGCCCGGCAGTCGTGTGACAAAGCCCGAAAACCCGGCGTGTTACGTCGACGGACCGGCCATGGCCTACACGGCGTTGATCCGGACCCATGACAGCTCGCCGCGAGTCGAGGAGACGGTCGCGGCATTGAGGGCGCAGACGAGGCCGCCGGAGCGGATCGTCGCGGTCGACTCCGGCTCCGCCGACATCCATCGGCGGGCGCTCGATGCGCTGGTCGACACGGTGGTCGACTATCCTGCCGAAACCTTCAATTACTCGAAGGCGATCAACATCGGCGTCGACGCTTGTGGGACGCCGTGGGTGCTGATCATCAGTTCGCACATCGTGCTGAAGGACGTCATGGCGATCGAGCGGGCCTGTGCCGAGATGGCCACGATCGCTGCTGCAGGCTTCTACCTGCATCGCGGCACGAAACCGGCATGGAAGCTCGAGCCGATCGACCGTGCGACCTTCGATGGGCGCAACGGCTTGAGCAACAGCTGTGCGTTCCTGCCGACGCGGGCGGTGATGGATCGGCCCTTTCGCGAGGATGTGTTCTCCGCCGAAGATCAGGAGTGGGCCGCGGATTACTTCAGGCGCCACGACGCGACGATCCTGCGGATCGGCATCGACAGCCTCAAGTACAACAATCCGAACGAGAACGAATTGAAGCTGATCAACGAAGAGATCTCGATCGCGTACTTCACGTGTCGCGAGAAGCTCGGCGTTGGGTATCTCGTCGCATGGCTGGTCAGGGCGGCGATCTACTTCGCGGCGGGGCGAACACGTCGCTCGAAGACGTACCTGACTATCTTCCGCGAACTCGTGATGGCGCGCTTTCGACCGCCGATGCGGGTCTCGAAGTATTACTGACCGCCTCGATGCCGATCCATCGCTCCCTTCAATCCACGATGCCGGCGTCCCGCAGGAGCGGTCGGCTGCGCGATGCGCTCGGCATGAGCGATGGTCATGACGGCCGCTCGCTGGCGATGCTGGTCGGGATGGCGCTGATCGCGGCGACGTGCGGCTACCTGACGGTCATGATCGGCGACGTACTGCCCGATCGTCCGGTCTTCTACCTCGCGCTCCCGCTCGCGGTCGTGCTCGCCGTCCTTCTCGTGACGGCGCCGCGACCGCTGCTGATCGGTCTCGTGATCGTCCGGGCGATCTGCGACCCGATCTTCCAGGGCGCTCAACTGCCCGGGATCGGAGGACTCGGCGGACTGCTGAATCTCGTCATCATCGTGCTCGCGGCGATGCTGTTCATCATCGAGCGCGGATGGGAGCGGACCCGGGCCTCGTGGCTGCCTTGGCTACCGTTCATCACGGTGATGGCGCTCGGGAT
>CAXTPX010000469.1:0-3469 GCA_964246005.1 uncultured Burkholderiaceae bacterium
AGACCCGCAGGGACTGACGAACTACGTTCAGCGCATGCGGAGCGCGCATCTCGACCGCATCGACGTACTTCGCGGACTCTCAGCGTCGGCGGAAGGTCGGTCGAGGGGCGTCGCGGTCGAGGGACTGCCGTGGCTCGCATTCTGGCGGCGAGCGCGTCGGGTGCCCGTCATCGGCCCCGGAATCGTCTGGGGCCACGCATTGTTCCGGCTGCCGCGACTGTTTCGTGAGCAACGCCAGCTCGAAGGACAGACACGCGCCTTGCTGGCGCAGCATCGCGAGAGCGTCGCGCTCCTGATCGAGCAGCGGATAGCCGCGCCGCTCGCCACGCTCGCAACGACCGAACGACTGGTCGGTGAGCTGGTGGATGCGTGGTATCGCCTCGACGCCGAGACAACGGCCCGCGGCGCGGCAGCAACTTCGTTGCAGGCGCAACAAGCGTGGCTGCTCGGTCAGATCCACCGCCTCACCGCGGAAGTGAACGATCGCGCGACGCTGACCGTCGTCAAGGCATTGACGGAGCGGGGACTACGACAGCACGAAGAAGCCAGTAACGAGATCTTCCGGCTGGCGTCGACCGTGGAGGAACGAGCGGCGATGCTGAGCACGACCGTGCGGTTGCTCGACGAAGTACGTCGGCACACCGCGCTGCTGAGCGAAGACATCCGTCTCGTGGCGGCAGATGTCGGTATCCGGGCCACGGTCACGTCGGTCGACACGCTGCGTGAATCGTACGATCGCCTCGCTGCCCGAGTCGATGCGCTTTCGAGGGAGGTCGCCGCTCGTCCGACCGCCCAGGGACTCGACGACGCGCTGTTGCGACTAGGCGCCGACGTCGCGAGTCGTGCCACGAACGCACGCGTCGATCGACTCGTCGAAGAGAACGCGACCTACATGCGTGAAGCCGCCCTTAGCCTGGCCACGGACGCGACGCGCGCGAGCGACCGGCTCAATGCAATCGAAGCTTTCGAGGCGGGGCAGGCCGGGCGACTAGCGCAACTCATGGCGACGGTCGGCCCCATTGCGGAAGATTACGATCGCGAGACGCTGACCCCCGAGGAGGCGCGCGGCCTGGAGCGATTCTACGAAGGTCTCGAGGCGCGCTTTCGTGGCGCTCGCGCAGACATCATCGTGCGCTTCGAACCGTATCTCGCGTTCCTCCGGGAGGCGGGCGCGGGCACGGCCGAAGCGCCGATCATTGATCTCGGCTGCGGCCGAGGCGAATGGCTCGAACTGCTCAGGCTCAACCTGCTGCATGCGTACGGGCTCGATTCGAGCACGGTGATGGTGAAGCACTGTCGCGCACACGGGCTGGTTGCCGAATGCGCGGATGTGCTGACGTATCTACGGGCGACCCGCTCCGAATCGTTCGGCGCCGTCTCGGCGATGCACATTGTCGAGCATCTCTCGTTCAAGACACTGGTGCTGCTGATCCGTGAAATCCACCGCGTCCTGAAGCCGGGGGGGCTCCTCCTCTTCGAGACGCCCAATCCGGAGAATCTCTTCGTTGCCGCCTATGCGTTCCGGATGGATCCGACCCATCGTGTGCCGCTTCCCCCGCCAATGCTCGAGTATCTCGTCGAATCGCAGGGCTTCGAAAGACCGACAGTGCTCCGCATGAACGAAGGGGCTTACGGCAATCCGTTCGCAGGGATCGATGCGGGCTCCGCTGACGCGGGTGCGAAGCAAGAGGTCACGACCGTTCTGAAGTCGGTCGTTCAACAGCATCTGTATTGCGCTCCGGATTACGCGGTCATCGCCCGCAAGGCCGTGTCGTCGTCGGCCGAAACAGGAACGGTCCAATGACCAAGCGACGAATCGCCGTGCTCGGCGTACAGGTGCCGTTCATCCGTGGCGGTGCAGAACTGCTGAACGATGAACTCGTGCGCCAGATCAATCTGCGCGGCGATCACCATAGCGTGGAGGCAGACCTGATCCAGTTGCCGTACAAGTGGTACCCGGACGAGCACGTGTTGCAGGACATGCTGGCGTGGAAACTGATCGACATCACACAGAGCGACGGTCTGCCGATCGATCTCGTGATCGGCACGAAATTCCCGAGCTACTGCGCCGATCATCCGAGCAAGGTGCTCTGGCTCGTTCATCAGCATCGCGCGTTCTACGACCTCGAAGGCACTTCTTACGACCTGCCCGTCTTGACCGATCTCGATCGCGCCGCGAGATACAGCGCACGTCGCGGAGATACGTTGGCGGTCGCCAGTTGCAAAGCACGTTACTCGATCGCGGAAACAGTCTCTGCCCGCCTGCGGCGCTACAACCAGATCGACGCGCAGGTCTTGCACCCGCCACCGAAGCTTCGGGACCATATCTACGCGGGCGACTACGGCGACTACTTCCTGTATGTCGGGCGGGCCGAGCGAATCAAACGGATAGAGGTATTGATCGATGCGCTGGCTCAGGACGCTTCTTCGAAGGCAGTGATCCTCGGGACCGGGAAGTATCTGCACGACCTGCGGCAACGCGCCGCCGAACTGGAGCTCGGCGACCGTTGCGTGTTTCCGGGTTACGTGTCGGATGACAAGTACTTGAAGTATCTGGCCAATTGTCGCGCGGTCTACTACGGGCCCTATGACGAGGACTACGGCTTCGCAACCGTGGAAGCGTTCCTTGCCGAGAAGCCCGTGTTGACCCTCCCAGACAGCGGAGAGCCGGCAGTGATGGTCGAGAAGACCGGCTGCGGGTGGATTGCCCGGGCATCCACCGCGGCGGCGCTTGCGGAGCTCACGAGGAAGGCGACCGCTTCGCCCACCGCGCAACTGAATGAGATCGGCCATCGTGGCGTCGCCTTCGCGCGATCGATCCACTGGGACGCGGTCTTCGAACAGCTGGTCGAATCGCATCTGTGATGAACGAACGCATCGCTCTCGTCACACCGTGGCCCCCCGAGCATTCGGGGATCGCGGATTTCTCGCGCGACCTTGCGATCGGGCTGATTGAAACGGGTTGCGAGGTCGACGTCTTCACGCATGCCGACGCGCCGCTCGCATGCGGCAACATCAATGTCGTCGGGGTCCGCAAGGACTGGAACGGCGAAGAACTCGGCGCCTACCGGCATCGGCTCTATCAGATCGGCAACAACGTCCACTATCACGACTGGATGCTGCGAGCGATGGTCAACTATCCGGGCGTGGTGCAGGTGCATGACATCGTGCTGCACCACCTGTTGATGGGGATGACCTGCGCTCGCGACAACTGGCCCGACTACCTTCGGGTCGTGCGTGACTGGTATGGACAGGAAGTCGGAGCGCGTGCCGAAGCGCCGCTCAAGCGCACTGTGCAGCCGATCTGGGAAACGCCCGAAGTAGTCGAGGTACCTCTCTTCGAGATTTTTCTCGAGCATGCCGCGGGCGCCATCGTCCACTCGCAATATGCCGCGAGACGCATCGCCCTGGCGTTGCCACGCGTCCCACTGCGGCAAGTCGTCCAGAGTTATCGGCACGAGATGGCGGC
>CAXTPX010000470.1:0-3464 GCA_964246005.1 uncultured Burkholderiaceae bacterium
CCACATCGACGCCGACTTCCGCGAAGTGCCCGCCGAAGGTCGCCTGCGCATACGTCTTCGTCAGCTTGCCGAACACGATCGTGTCCTCGGCCTGCAGGGTCTTCGGCCCGATCGCGTCACCGAGCGACACGTCGAGGCTGCCGACCTTCACGCGACCGCCCTCCAACACCATCCTGTCGGCCTTGACGCCGAGCCGCTTCGCGATCGCCTCGCGCATCTTCATGCAGGCCGCGTACACGCCCGCGGTCGCGCTGTTGCCGCCCCACTGGCCGCCCGAGCCCGACGAGACCGGGAAGTCCGAATCACCCAGCACGACGGTGACCTGGCCGATCGGGACGCCCATCATCTCGGCGGCGGTCTGTGCGATCACGGTGTAGCTGCCGGTCCCGATGTCGGTCATGTCGGTCTCGACCTTCACCCGTCCCTGCGGATCGACCGAGATGCGCGCGCCCGAGTCCTTCGCCATGTTGCCGCGGAAGGCGCTGGCCATGCCCATGCCGACCAGCCAGCGACCGTCGCGGACCTGGCCCGGCACGGGATTGCGGCGGCTCCAGCCGAAACGCTCGGCGCCCTGCGTCAGGCAGCCGACCAGGTTACGACGCGAGAAGGCACGCTCCGGCTTCTCGGGATCGACCTGCGTGTCGTTGACGATGCGCAGCTGGACCGGATCCATCTTCAACGCTTCGGCGAGTTCGTCCATCGCGATCTCGAGCGCCATCATGCCGGGCGCCTCGCCGGGCGCGCGCATCGAGTTGCCCTCCGGCAGGTCGAGGGTCGCGAGCCGGTGCGACGTCATCCGATTGGCGCCGGCATAGAGGAGGCGCGTCTGCATCGCCGCGGTCTCGGGCCTGCCGCCCGGCAGGTCGCCCGACCAGGCCTCGTGCGCGATCGCCTGGATGCGACCGTCTCGATCGGCGCCGATCCGCACGCGCTGGATCGTGGCCGGCCGATGCGTCGTGTTGTTGAAGATCTGCGGCCGCGCGAGCGCGACCTTCACCGGTCGACCGGCGGCACGCGCGCCGAGCGCCGCCATCACGGTATCGCTGCGCACCCACAGCTTCGAACCGAAGCCGCCGCCGACGTACGACGAGACGACGCGGAGGTTCTTCTTCGACACTCCGAGGATCTGCACGAGGTCGCGTCGCGCCCAGTCGATCATCTGGTTGGACGTCCACAGCGTCAGCCGGTCGCCGTTCCACGCGGCGATCGTCGAGAACGGCTCCATCGCCGAGTGGCTGTGGTCCGGTGTGGTGTAGGTGTGGTCGATCGACACCGGCGCTTTGGCGAACGCGCCGTCGAAGTCGCCGACGCGCGTGTCGGGCGGGTCTTCCTCCATCTTGGGCTGCACGGCGGTCGCCTTCGCTTCCGCGAGGTCGTAGCTGCCGGGCGCGCCCTGGTAGCGCACCCGGATGAGCTTGGCCGCAGCGCGCGCCTCTTCGAACGTCTCGGCCACGACGATCGCGACGGCCTGATCGAAGTGCTCGACTTCCGGACCGGCCAGCAGTTTCGCGGTGATGGCCTTGGCCTTGCCGACCTTCGCGTTCTCGTACGTCACCACCGCGAGGACCCCGGGCGCCCGTTCGGCGTCGCGCGCATCGATGCGGGTGATGAGGCCTTTCGGGATCGCGGCGCCGAGGATCACGCCGTACGCCTGGTTCGGTGCGACGTCGTGCCGTTCGTAGGCGTACGGCGCGCGACCGGTGGTCTTGAGCTTGCCGTCGATGCGGTCATGCGCCTTGCCGACGACGAGGCCGCGGTCGATCGGATTGGTGGTCGCGGGAGTATCGAAGTTCATGTTCAGCCCTTCGCTTCGTTGAGGACCGAACCCAGCGTCCGTTCCAGCAAGGCGACCTTGAATGCGTTCTGGTCGGTCGTCTTAACGCCCTGCATCGCCGTTTCGATCATTGCCTTGGCGCCGTTGCGTGCTTCAGCGGCCTCGACGCGCCACGGCTTGTGCGCGACGCCGCCGAACGCGAACCGCGCCCGGCCATCGGCCTGTACCACCGCCGCGATCGAGACCAGCGCGAACGCGTACGACGCGCGGTCGCGCACCTTGCGATAGACGTGCTTGCCGGCGACCGGGGCGGGCAACGTCACGGCCGTGATCACCTCGTCGCGCGCGAGCGTCGTGTCGACCTGCGGCGTATCGCCGGGCAAGCGATGGAAGTCGGCGATGGGGATGACGCGCGCCGACCCGTCGGCCTTGACGGCCTCGACCTGTGCATCGAGCACGCGCATCGCGACCGCCATGTCGCTCGGATGCGTCGCGATGCATTGCGGGCTCGTGCCGACGATCGCGAGGTTGCGGTTGAAGCCGCCGATCGCCGAACAACCGGAGTCCGCGACGCGCTTGTTGCACGGCTTGGTCGTGTCGTAGAAGTACGGACAGCGCGTTCGTTGCAGCAGGTTGCCCGACGTCGTGGCCTTGTTGCGCAACTGGCCCGATGCGCCGGACAACAGCGCGCGGCTCAGCACCGCGTAGTCCTTGCGGACGCGGGCATCGCTCGCGAGGTCCGTATTGCGAACGAGCGCGCCGATGCGCAATCCACCATCGCGGGTCGGTTCGATGCGGTCGAGCTGCAGCCGGTTGATGTCGACGAGATGGGTCGGCGTCTCGATCTGCAACTTCATCAGGTCGAGCAGGTTCGTGCCGCCCGCGATCAGCTTCGCGTCGGGGTTCCTCGCGAGGGCGGCCGCGGCCGCGGCAGGCGTATCGGCGCGTTCGTAGGTGAAGGCCTTCATGCCGCACCGCCCGACGTCACGCCCGCGACTTCCTGGATCGCGTCGAGGATGTTCGAGTACGCGCCGCAGCGGCAGATGTTGCCGCTCATGCGCTCGCGGATCTCCTCGGGCGAGATGCGCTGCACGACATTCAGGTCCGCGCTCGCGTAACTCGGAATGCCTTTGCCGATCTCGTCCAGCGTGGCGACGGCCGAACAGATCTGGCCCGGCGTGCAGTAGCCGCACTGGAAGCCGTCGTGCTTGATGAAGGCGGCCTGCATCGGATGCAGCCGATCCGGCGAGCCGAGCCCTTCGATCGTCGTGACCTTGTCGCCGTCGTGCATCACGGCCAGCGTCAGGCAGCTGTTGATGCGACGTCCGTTGACGAGCACCGTGCACGCGCCGCACTGCCCGTGATCGCAGCCTTTCTTCGAGCCGGTCAGCTTCAGGTGCTCGCGGAGCGTGTCGAGCAGCGTCGTGCGCGTATCGACCGTCACGCTGACGGGCTGCTCGTTGACGGTCATCGCGACCGCCAGGGTCGGCGGCGCGTCGAACGCCAGCTGATCCGCTTTCGACAACGGCGCGTCGGCGGCCAGCGCTTCCCGCAACGGCAGCAACGCTCCGGCGGCGGTCGCAACGCCGCCGGTCAGGATCGCGCGTCGCCGCACATCCACTTCGTCCACGATCGATTCGTTCACTGGCTTGTTCCTGGGGGGAGAGATCGGCGTCCGCTCGCTTCAACG
>CAXTPX010000471.1:0-3462 GCA_964246005.1 uncultured Burkholderiaceae bacterium
AGGGTCTGCAACAGCCGGCATCGAATGCTCACTGGAATGATCGGGGCGTCTCAGTACGTCGGGAACGCCGCATCGACCTGATGCGCCCACGCGGCGACGCCGCCGGTGAGGTTGTGCACGTCGGCGGCGCCGCGCGCGGCGAGGAAGCCCGCCACCTGCATGCTGCGAGCGCCGTGATGGCAGATGCAGACGATCGGCTGGTCGAGGTCGAGCTCTGCGAGCCGCGCGGGGACGGTGTTCATCGGCATCGACTCGGATCCCGCAAGCCGACAGGTCTCGAACTCCCACGGCTCGCGGACATCGAGCAGCAACGGGCGCGGACGGGTCGTGTCCGCGAGCCATTCTGCGAGCGCGGGTGCGGTCAAGGGCTGGATCGTCATGCGGCCTCCCGGCATCGACGCCGGCCCGCGCGGTGCGCGGCCATCAAAACTCGAAGTGCGAGACGCGCGGTGCCTCGCGAAGACGCTTGATCACGGTCTCGAACAGGTTGACCGTCTTCCACGTCTGTTCGCCGGTGCGATGCACGATCACCGCGGTCATCGCCGGCGCTTCACCGACGATCGCGGCGATGCGTCCGCCGATCTTCACCTGCGCCATCAGCGACTTCGGCAGGAACGGCAGGGACCCGGACACGATCAGCACGTCGACGGTGCCTGCCGCGGGCCATCCTTCGGCGCCGTTGCCGAGATCGACGCGAACGTTCGTGATGCCGGCCCGTGCGAGGTTGGCCTCCGCGAACGCCTTCAGGCGCGGATCGATCTCCACCGTCACGACGCGTTCGACGATGGCGCCCAGCAGCGCGGCCATGTAACCCGAGCCGGTGCCGATCTCGAGGACCGCTTCGTCCGGCCGCACTGCGATCTCCTGCAGCACGCGCGCTTCGAACTTCGGTTGCAGCATCGTCTCGCCGGTCTCTTCGCCACCGACGACGAGCGGGATCTCGGTGTCGACGAAGGCGAGCGCGCGATAGGCGGGCGGCACGAAGTCCTCGCGGCGCACCTGCTCCAGCAGGTCGAGCACGCCCTGCGACAGCACGTCCCACGTGCGAATCTGCTGCGCGATCATGTTCGACCGGGCGTGTTCGACCGCGCTGTCGTACGTCCGCGGTTGTTGCAGGGATTGCGTTTCTTGATTCATGCGGGTCGGTGGGGTGGTGCGAGGCGCGGATTGTCGCCTC
The DNA here is from genome assembly GCA_964246005.1 of uncultured Burkholderiaceae bacterium. Lineage (GTDB taxonomy): Bacteria > Pseudomonadota > Gammaproteobacteria > Burkholderiales > Burkholderiaceae_D > CAHJXF01. The sequence continues at coordinate 1,178 of CAXTPX010000471.1, forward strand.
GCGTCGATCGGGCTCGCAAGTTTGGAGCGACGAAGTGCAGATGCGGCGGACGAAACGCCGCTCGAAGTGATCGCTCATCGTGCGGTGAAGCGGAAGCGACGAAGCCGGCGAGCTCCGAGCCGAAGGATAGGCGCAAGCAACGCTGCGGCCAAACCGATGCGGCGTCGGCACAACGGTGGACATCGGACGGTCGTTCTCGCAGCGAACCGTCGAGCGCTTGCGCTTTCGAGCGCGTCATGGCGCGGCTTGCTATTTGGCAGGCGAACGCATACCGTTCGGCGGTCACGCAGGGGTCCTTGTCAGGAATCGTTCGAGTCGCTCGATCGGTCGCCGGCATTGCGAGAAACACCCTTCGAACCTGGGCGCGCACGATCGTCGGCTACATGTCGCGACGCATCGCAAACCGCCGTAGGGAGCCGTGCAGACTTCGGTCTGGGCTCCTGTCGTTCCACCTGGAGCTTCCATGAACGCTGCCGTCGTCGACTCGTCCTTTCACCGCACGCCGGCCGAACCGCTGCCTCCTGCAGTCTCCAGGACCGCGACGCCGTTTGCCGCAAGCACGGCGGCGGTCGACTCGGCCGCGATGGCGCCGCTGCCGCGCTCGCGCAAGGTCTACGTGCAGGGCTCGCGATCCGACCTGCGCGTGCCGATGCGGCTGATCGATCAGTCCGACACGCCGGTCTTCGGCGCCGCCCACGTGCACGGCGAGATCCCCGCGTCGATCGAGCCGAATCCTGCCGTCTATGTCTACGACACGAGCGGGCCATACACCGATCCGGCCGCGAACATCGACATCCGCTCGGGCCTGCCCGCGCTGCGCGCCGCGTGGATCGCCGAGCGCGGCGACACCGACGAGCTCGCCGGGCCGACGTCGTTGTACGGTCGGGAGCGCCTCGCCGATGCGAAGCTCACGCAGCTCCGCTTCAATCTGCACCGCTTGCCGAAGCGCGCGAAGGCCGGCCGCAATGTCTCTCAGATGCATTACGCGCGGCAAGGCATCGTCACGCCCGAGATGGAGTACGTCGCGATTCGCGAGAACCTCGAGCGCGAGGCGTACGTGCAGAGCCTGCTGGCCGCCGGACCGACCGGTTCGAAGATGGCCGGGATGCTGATGCGCCAGCATCCCGGCCAGTCGTTCGGCGCGGCGATTCCCGCGAAGATCACGCCGGAGTTCGTGCGCGACGAGATCGCCCGCGGCCGCGCGATCATCCCGGCCAACATCAATCATCCCGAGAGCGAGCCGATGATCATCGGCCGCAACTTCCTCGTGAAGATCAACGCGAACATCGGCAACTCGGCGACGACGTCGTCGATCAGCGAGGAGGTCGACAAGATGACGTGGGCCGTGCGCTGGGGCGGCGACACCGTGATGGACCTGTCGACCGGCAAGCACATCCACGAGACGCGCGAGTGGATCATCCGCAACTCGCCGGTGCCGATCGGCACGGTGCCGATCTACCAGGCGCTCGAGAAGGTCGACGGCAAGGCCGAAGACCTGACCTGGGAGATCTTTCGCGACACGCTGATCGAGCAGGCCGAGCAGGGCGTCGACTACTTCACGATCCACGCGGGCGTGCTGCTGCGCTATATCCCCATGACGGCCAACCGAATGACCGGCATCGTCTCTCGCGGCGGCTCGATCATGGCCAAGTGGTGCCTGTCGCATCACCAGGAGTCGTTCCTCTACACGCACTTCGAGGACATCTGCGAGATCATGAAGGCGTACGACGTGAGCTTCTCGCTCGGTGACGGCCTGCGTCCCGGCTCGATCTACGACGCCAACGACGAGGCGCAACTGTCCGAGCTGAAGACGCTGGGCGAGCTGACGCAGATCGCGTGGAAGCACGACGTGCAGGTGATGATCGAAGGCCCGGGCCACGTGCCGATGCACCTGATCAAGGAGAACATGGACCTGCAGCTCGAGCAGTGCGGCGAGGCGCCGTTCTACACGCTCGGGCCGCTGACGACCGACATCGCGCCGGGCTACGACCACATCACGTCGGGCATCGGCGCGGCGATGATCGGCTGGTTCGGCTGCGCGATGCTCTGCTACGTGACGCCCAAGGAGCATCTCGGCCTGCCCAACCGCGACGACGTCAAGGTCGGGGTGGTGACCTACAAGATCGCCGCCCACGCGGCCGACCTCGCCAAGGGCCACCCGGCCGCGCAGCTCCGCGACGACGCCCTCTCGCGCGCCCGGTTCGACTTCCGCTGGGAGGACCAGTTCAACCTCTCGCTCGATCCCGACACGGCCCGTAAATACCACGACGAGACCCTGCCGAAGG
>CAXTPX010000472.1:0-3461 GCA_964246005.1 uncultured Burkholderiaceae bacterium
CGAACTGCGGGCGCTGCATCGGCTGAGCGACGCGTATCTCGCGCGGTTCGGCTGGCCGTTCATTCTCGCCGTCCGTGGTCCGCGCGGCATGGGCCTGTCGCGAGCGACGATCATCGCGACGTTCGAGCGGCGGCTTTCCGCACACCCCGACATCGAGTTCGCCGAATGCCTGCGGCAGATCGACCGCATCGCCGAGTTGCGGATCGACGAGCGCTTCGCGGTGGCGCCGGTGCGTGGCGAAGTCGCATGGGATCGCGCCGCGGCGCTAGCGGCGCACAGCGATGCGGGCTTCGCGGAGCTCGGGCAGTTGACCGTGACCTACCTGACCGATGCGCATCGCGCCTGCGCACGGATGATCGAGCGGTGGATGAGCGACGCCGGTTTCGACGACGTCGCGACCGACGCGGTCGGCAACGTCGTCGGCGTCTATCACGGCGCCGGAAGATCCGAGGAGCGACCCGGGGACGTGAAGCGGCTGATGACCGGTTCGCACTACGACACGGTCCGCAACGCGGGCCGGCACGACGGCCGGCTCGGCATCCTCGTTCCGATCGCGTGCGTCGAACGGCTGGCTCGCGCGAAGCGACGCCTGCCGTTCGGCATCGAGGTCGTCGCGTTCGCGGAAGAGGAAGGTCAGCGCTACAAGGCGACCTTCCTCGGTTCACGTGCGGTGATCGGCCGCTTCGACCACGACTGGCTCGATCAGACCGATGCCGACGACATCACGATGCGCGACGCGATGCTGCACGCCGGCCTGCCGGCCACGCGCGAAGCGATCGATGCGATCGCGCGCGACCCGGCCGACTATCTCGGTTTCGTCGAAGTCCATATCGAGCAGGGACCGGTGCTCGATCGCCTCGGCCTGCCGCTCGGCATCGTCACCTCGATCAACGGCAGCCTGCGTTATCGGTGCGAGGTGGTCGGGCTCGCGAGCCACGCCGGCACGACGCCGATGGACAACCGCCGCGACGCGGTCAGCGCGGTCGCCGAACTCGCGCTGTTCCTGGAAGCACGTGCGTCGTCGGTGCCCGACCTGGTCGGCACGATCGGCATGCTCGAAGTGCCGGGCGGGTCGACCAACGTCGTGCCGGGCCGCTGTCGCTTCAGCCTCGACATCCGCGCGACGACCGACGCGGTGCGCGATGCCTGTGCACACGATGTGCTCGATCGGCTGAAGGGCGTGTGCGAGCGCCGGGGGCTCACGTACACCGCGGAACAGACGACGCGTGCCGCAGCCTGTCCGAGCGCGCCCGACTGGCAGTCGCGCTGGGAGGCCGCGGTCGAACGGCTCGGACTGCCGATCCACCGGATGCCGAGCGGCGCGGGACACGATGCGATGACGCTGCACGAAGCGATGCCGCAGGCGATGCTGTTCGTGCGCGGCGAGAACGGCGGCATCAGCCACAACCCGCTCGAGTCGACGACGGCCGACGACATGCAGTTGGCGATCGAGGCGTTCGACGCGCTGATCGATGGGTTGGACGGAGCGCGATGACGACGCTGGGCAACCTCGAACTCACGTCGCGCCTGCTGCTGTCGGCACTGCTCGGCAGCCTGATCGGCTTCGAGCGCGAGCGACTGACGTGGGCCGCAGGGCTGCGGACCCACATGCTGGTCTGCGTCGGGTCGTGCCTCGTCATGATCGTGTCGGCCTACGGCTTCGCCGAAGTCGTGCAGCAGGACCACGTGGTGCTGGACCCGTCGCGTATCGCGGCGCAGGTCGTGTCCGGCATCGGCTTCCTCGGCGCCGGCGCCATCATCCTGCGCGGCGAGTTCGTCCGGGGCCTGACGACCGCGGCGAGCCTGTGGTCGGTCGCGGCGATCGGCCTCGCGGTCGGGGGCGGCCTGTACTTCGCAGCCGCCGCATCGACGGCGATCATCCTGGGCATCCTCGCCGGCGTGAAGCCGATCGAAGAGCGTTATCGCGCACGGCGCCAGAGCGTCGAGCTGAAGCTCGAAGTCGATCGCGGGGCGATGTCGATGAGCACGCTGAACGACGTGCTCGGTCCGCACGCGGGTCGGGTCCGTCAGTTCGTCGTGCAGCAGAACGCCGCGACCGATCTCGACGAAGTGACGATCGTGCTGACCCGCGTCGCGTCGAAGGACGCCGCGGACCTGATCGAACGACTGCGGCGATTGCCGTCGATCAGGTCGCTTCGCGATCGCTGAAGAATCGCTTCGGCGTCGCGGTGACGCTCAGGGCAACCCGGCGCCGCCCGACGACCCGTACACCTGCCCGGTCGCATAGCTCGCATCGGCTGCGGCGAGCTGCACGTAGATCGACGCGAGCTCGGCGGGTTGGCCCGGCCGTCCCATCGGCGTCATGCTGCCGAACTTCTTCAGCTTCTCCTGCGGCGCGCCGCCGCTGACCTGCAACGGCGTCCAGATCGGGCCCGGTGCAACGCCGTTGACGCGGATTCCCTTCGAGGCGAGCTGCTTGCCGAGCGAACGGACGTAGTTGGTCGTGGCGGCCTTCGTCATCGCGTACTGATACAGCTCGGGTGTCGGGTCCGTCGCCTGCTCGGACGTCGTCCCGATGATGGCCGAGCCCGGCGGCATGTGCGGGACCGCGGCGCGGATGATCCAGAACGGCGCATAGATGTTGGTCTTCATCGTCGCGTCGAACTCCTCCGTCGTCAGGTCGAGGATCGACTCGACCGCCTGCTGCCGACCGGCGTTGCTGACGAGGATGTCGAGGCCGCCGAGCTGCTTCACCGCATCGGCGACCAGCTGCTTGCAGAAGTTCTCGTCGCGCAGGTCGCCAGGCAACGCGATCGCCTTCCGGCCCTCGGCCTTGATCAGCGCGATCACATCGCGGGCATCGGATTCCTCGGTCGGGTAGTAGTTGATCGCGACGTCGGCGCCCTCTCGTGCGTACGCGATCGCCGCGGCCCGTCCCATCCCGCTGTCGCCACCGGTCACGAGCGCCTTGCGTCCGAGGAGCCGACCCGAGCCGCGATAGCTCTTCTCGCCGTGATCGGGCACCGGATCCATGCGGCTCGCGAGCCCGGGCCACTCCTGCATCTGGCCCTTGAACGGCGGCTTCGGATACTTCGTGCGCGGATCGCTCAGCGGCGCCGCGGTGGCCGGGGTGTCGGCGGCGGCAGCGCTCGTCGTGCCCGCCGCGACCGCCGCGGCGCCGATACCGGCTGCCATCGTGCGGACCGCATCGCGGCGCGTATAGTTCTTCGGATCGTCCATCGAATGCTCCAGGGAGTGAATGCAGCCGCGAGGATGCGGTGCGCGACCGCCGGGGCCTGTCAGACGTGCATCGAAACGCTTGAGGCGGCCGGCCTACCGGATCACGAACCTACGACAGGCGCCGCATCCAGCGTGCGAGCCGATCGAACGTCGTCCCGTAAGGCGGCGACATCATGCCGGTGCCGGACCAGCGCGATTGCACAAGCACGGGCTTGTCGTGGCTGAACGTGCGGAAGCCGTGTTCGCCGTGATAACGCCCG
>CAXTPX010000473.1:0-3455 GCA_964246005.1 uncultured Burkholderiaceae bacterium
GATCCCCCCTCCGCTGCAGCGTCGCTTCATCGCAGAAGCCGACACGTTCACGCCGTCGAACCGGACCGTCGTCCATCAAATGAATACGAGTCACTCCCCTTTTTTGTCAGCGCCCGATGCGCTTGCGGCGCTCCTGTCGAACATCGCCATGTCTTGAACGCTGCACAGGCCTCGATCGCACGCCTCGGCCGCCGAACGAAGGCCGGCTCGACCACCACCGTTGGTGTAAATTGAGTCGCCGTTAATGGCGGGTGTAGTTCAATGGCAGAACGGCAGCTTCCCAAGCTGCATACGCGAGTTCGATTCTCGTCACCCGCTCCAACCGCTCAGCGCTCCTTCAACGTCCGTCGCACCTGCTGCTCCTCGAGGTCGAGTTGCTCGCCGAGCGTGCGATGGTGCTCGGCATCGATGTCGTCGATCCGTTCGTTCAGCTTCGAACGCGCGGCTTCGATCGCCGCGAGCCGCAGCTCCTGCTCGGCGCCGTGCTTCCCGGCATGCCCCTCGACGTCCTCGGTCCCGGCGACCGCACGTTCGGCCTTCCCCTCGTATTCGCCGACGATCTCGGCCGCGGCGGTCGCATGCTCGGCCGGCGCGTCGCTTCCGATGTGCCCGCGGACCGCGCCCAGCGCCGCTTCCGCCAGTTCGGCACGCACCTTCACCGTTCCGGGCTCGGCCATCATCCGGTCCTGCTCGACGACGTCGAGCCGCTCGATCAACCAGCCGAGCGTCGTGCCTTGCAGGACCAGCGTCGCGAAGATCGCCGAGAACGCCAGGAAGACGATGACGTCACGGCTCGGAAAGTCCTGCGGCAGCGCGATCGCGGCGGCGATGCTGACCACGCCGCGCATGCCCGCCCACGACATGACGGCGGCATGCGTCCACGGCAGGGCCGGGGCGTTCGCTTCTTGCCGCCGACCGATTGCGAGGCGCCGGATGAAGGTGCTCGCGAAGACCCAGGCGAAACGGCTCGCGATGACGACGGCCGCGACGCTGCCGCCCAGACGCAACAGGTGGCTGAGGTCGATATCGGTCAGCCGCTCGACCACGCCTCGCAAGGTCAGGCCGATCAACATGAACGCGAGGCTGGCGACGAGGAACTCGACGAAGCCCCAGACGGCGTTCAGTTCGAGACGCGTTCGCGCCGTGAACTCCGCGTGCTGCTTGCGACCGAGGACGAGGCCGCAGGTCACGGCCCCGAGAACCCCCGATGCATGGACCGATTCGGCGATGAGGTACGCCGCATAGCCGGCGAGCAGGCTGACGGCGATGTCGAGCAACGTGTCGTCGATCTTCGAGAACACCCAGATCGCGACATGGCCGACCACCCAGCCGATCAGGGCGCCGCCGGTCGCGACAGCCGCGAACTGAACGACGCCGTTCGCATAGCTGACGGTGCTGATCGCGACCGCGGCGACGGCGAAGCGGTACAGCACCAGCGACGACGCATCGTTGATCAGGCTCTCGCCCTCGAGGACCGTGACGAGGCGCTTCGGCAGCTTGAAGCGCTTCAGCACCGAAGTCGCGGCCACGGCATCCGGGGGCGCGACGATCGCGCCGAGCGCGATGGCCGCCCACCACGGCAGGTCGGGGAGCAGCCAGTGCGCCGTCACGGCAACGGCGGCCGCCGTGAAGAACACCGCGCCGATCGCGAGCAACAGGATCGATCGCAGGTTGCTCCTGAAGGCGGGCCAGTCGGTGTTGTAGGCGCTGATCTGCAGCAGCGGCGGCAGCAGCAACGCCATGATCAACGCCGGATCGACCTCGACCGACGGCAGGCCGGGAACGAGCGCCAGGCCCATCCCGCCGAGAACGAGCGGCACCGCGATGGGGAGCTTGAGCCGCTGCGCGACGGCAGCGAGGAGCACGCAGAGCGCGATGAGCGCGAGGAGCGCTTCGAAGGTGGACATCCGTGCCCATCGACCGTCGTCAGACCACCCGCACCTCGATCTCGCCCAGCCCGTCGATCCCGCCGCGCAGCGTCTGCCCGCGCTCGACCTTGCCGACGCCCTCGGGGGTACCGGAATAGACCAGGTCGCCCGGCTCGAGCGCGAAGTAGGTCGACAGGTTCGCGATCACCTCGGGCACCGACCAGATCAGTTTCGAGACGTCGCTGCGCTGCCGGTCGACACCGTCCAGTTGCACCCAGATCGCCTGGTTCGACGGATGTCCGAAAACGGCGACCGGCGTCAGCGGACCGATCGGCGCCGACTCGTCGAACGCCTTGCTGATGTCCCACGGCCTGCCCTTGTCGCGCATCGCGAACTGCAGGTCGCGGCGCGTCATGTCGAGGCCGACGCCGTAGCCGAACACGTGATCGTCGGCCGACTCGACCGGGATGTCGCGGCCCGGTTTGCCGATCGCGACGACCAGTTCGATCTCGTGCTGCAGGTTCACGGTCACGCTCGGGTAGTGGACGTCGACGGTCTGCCCCGGCGGTGCGACGACGATCGCGTTGGCCGGCTTGCAGAAGAAGAACGGCGGCTCGCGGTCGGGATCGAATCCCATCTCGCGCGCGTGGGCCGCGTAGTTGCGGCCCACGCAGTAGATGCGTCGAACGGGGAACAGTGCATCGCTGCCGACCACGGGTACGCCGATCGGGGCTTCGGGTTCGAAGGTGTAGTTCATGGATCCGTGGGAGAGAGGAGCGGTCACGCGACCAGGCAACGGTCGACGCGCCAATCGTAGAGCCATTCGAGCGCGTCGTAATAGCGCTCGGGAGAGCGGCCGCGCCACAACTCGTTGCGCACCAGGCGTTCGACGCCCTTCGCATGATAGAGGCGTCCCATCTCGCGGGCGGACAGCACGACCCGCGCGGTTCGCGCCACGCGCGAGCGTTCGTACGACGCGAACGCGTCGTCGATGCATCCGTCGGAGACGCGCATCGCCTCGCCGAGCGTCACCGCGTCTTCCATCGCCATGCACGCGCCCTGGGCCAGGTACTGCAGCATCGGATGCGCGGCGTCCCCGAGCAGCGTGACCCGGCCGAACGTCCAGCGAGGGATCGGCTCACGGTCCGCGGTCGACCAGCGTGTCCACGTTCGCGGCAACGACAGCAGCTGACGCGGCTCGTCGGCGATGCCGTCGAAGTACGACTGCACCTCGTCGCTGCTGCCTTCGGTGACGCCCCACGCTTCCGGTCGTCGACTGTGGAACGTCACCACGATGTTGTACTGCTCGCCATGGCGCAGCGGGTAGTGGACGAGATGGCAGTCGGGGCCGGCCCATACGACCGGCGCGTTCCAGCGCAAATCCGCGGGGAAGTCGGGGGCGTCGACCACGGCGCGATAGACCACGTGGCCCGAGACCCGCACCGGGTCGTCGACGAACTGACGGCGGATGGCGGAGCGGACGCCGTCGCAGCCGATCAACGCCGCGCCGTCGTGCCGACGTTCGTGCCGGTCGATCGCGACGACGCCTTCGGAGGTGCTCTCGACGCGCTCGACGCGCGCGTCGGT
>CAXTPX010000474.1:0-3448 GCA_964246005.1 uncultured Burkholderiaceae bacterium
CGTCGCGCAATTCTGACATCTCGGTCAGCGCCACGCCCTTCAGCCCGACGGTCAGCGCGCCGAGCGGATGGACGTGCGTGCGGTTCAGCGTCCGCGCCCGGTGCTTCAGCATCTCGACCAGGCCCGGCTCGTCGAGCGGCGGATCGGTATCCGGCGGACACACCAGCGAGGTCACGCCACCGGCCAGTGCCGCCTCGATCTCCGATTCGAGCGTCGCGCGGTACTCGGAGCCGGGCTCGCGCAGCCGTGCCGACAGGTCGATCAGGCCGGGACAGACGACGAGGCCCTTCGCATCGAAGGCGGTGTCGGCGTCGGCAAACACGCCGCCCGGCTCGACGATCGCCACGATGCGGCCGTCGGCGATCAGGAGGTCGCGCGGCGCGTCGAGGCGAGTCGCCGGATCGAGCACCCGGCCGTTGCGGATCGCGAGCTTCATCGTGACGGGTCGTTGGTATGCAGGGTCTTCATGCCGCCGCGAGGATGCTCATCACCGCCATCCGCACCGCGATCCCGAACGTGACCTGCGGCAGGATCACGCTCTGCGACCCGTCGGCCACCGACGACTCGATCTCGACGCCGCGGTTCATCGGCCCCGGATGCATCACGATCGCATCGGGCGCGGCCAGCGCGAGCTTCTCCGCGGTCAGGCCGTAGCTCTTGAAGTACTCGTGCGCCGACGGCAGCAGCGCGCCGTTCATGCGTTCGTTCTGCAGGCGCAGCATCATGATCACGTCGACGCCATCGAGTCCCTTCGCCATGTCGGTATGGACCGAGACGCCCATCTGCTCGAGGCCCGTCGGCAGCAGCGTGCGCGGCCCGATGACGCGCACCTCGGGCACACCGAGCGTCGTCAGCGCATGGATGTCGCTCCGCGCGACGCGCGAGTGCAGCACGTCGCCGACGATCGCCACGCGCAGCTTCGTGAAATCCTTCTTGTAGTGACGGATGGTGTACGCATCCAGCAGGCCCTGGGTCGGATGCGCATGGCGACCGTCGCCCGCGTTGATGACGTGGATGTGCGCGTCGTCCTCGTTGCGTCGAGCTGCGTCGAGGTGACGCGCGATCAGGTACGGCGCGCCGCTCTGCGCGTGTCGCACGACGAAGATGTCCGCGTGCATCGCGGAAAGGTTGTCGATGGTGTCGAGCAGCGACTCGCCCTTGTTGGTCGACGATGCGTTGACGTTGAGGTTGATGACGTCGGCCGACAACCGGGCCGCCGCGATCTCGAACGTCGTCCGCGTGCGCGTCGAGTTCTCGAAGAACAGGTTGAACACGCTGCGCCCGCGCAGGAGCGGAAGCTTCTTGACCTCGCGACGAGGGTCCACGAGCCCCGCGAAGCCCTGTGCTGTGTCGAGGATGTGGACGATCAGCGCGCGCGGCAGGCCCTCGACCGACAACAGGTGCTTCAGGCTGCCGTCGCGGTTGAGCTGCGGGTTGAGCATAAGCGTCAGGCGACGATGCGATTCGCGCTTCTGACACTGCGCGCGATGACGAACGCGAAGCGATCGTCGTCGTTGGACAGCACGAACTCGCTGTCGCGGCCGAGGCTGAGGCACGCGCCCGACCAGCGGGCCGCGATCGGCATTTCGCGTGCATCGCCCTCCGGCGTCTGACGATCGACCAGCACCGCGAGGTCGACGCGCGCGGGACGGCCGAAGTCGAACAGCACGTTGAGCGCGCCGCGCAGCGTGCGACCGGTGTAGAGGACGTCGTCGATCAGGAGGATGTCGGCGTCGCCGACGTCGAAGTCGATGTCGGTCGGCTTGACCTGCCCGTGCAGGCCGATGCGATTGAAGTCGTCGCGATAGAACGAGATGTCGAGCGCGCCGGCGCGACCCGGCAGGCCGAGATCGCGATGCAGGCGTTCGCCGATCCACTGGCCGCCGCTGTGGATGCCGACGATGCGGGGCGGGCGGTCGCGACGCGCGTCGACGTGTGCCTGCAGCGCGCTCCTGAGCGTCGCGTACAGCGCCTCGGCATCGGGAGCGCGATCGATCGGTGCGTAGGTCGGGTCGCTCATGCCGCCGGTCCGCCTTCCGGCAACGCATCGAAGTAGCGCTGCAGGATCACCTCGGCGGCGACGTCGTCGAGCGCCTTCGCACGCCGTGCGAGACCGGCCTGGCGACGGTCGCGATGCAGCGTGTCGGCGTCGATCGAGCTGTAGCGCTCGTCGACCCGCTCGACCGGCAGCTTGAAGCGTTCCGCGAGACGCGTCGCGAAGCGTTCGCAGCGCTTGAATGCGGGACTCGCGGGAGATGCCGGCTCGATCGCCTCGACGGGCAAGGGGATCCCGACGACGAGCCGCTCGGGCCGCCACTCATCGACGAGCTTCGCGATCGCCTGCAGTCCGTCGTCCGGTCCGACCGGCACGATCGCTGCGGACCTCGCGCGACGCAACAGGTCATTGCCCACGGCGACGCCGATGCGGCGCGTTCCGACGTCGAAGCCGAGGACGGTCTCGCTCAATGCGATACAACTTCATCCATGCCCGGCCTCGCCCGACAGCATCGCCGGATCGAACCCGAGCAGATGGATCGCCGACGCGCGACGACGTGCGTGCGGCACCTCGAAGATCACCGCGGGATCGGCCGGCACCGTGAGCCACGCGTTGAGCGCGATCTCGTTCTCGAGCTGGCCCGCGTCCCATCCCGCATAGCCGAGCGCGACCATCACGTGCTTCGGGCCGTGGCCGTTGGCCATCGCTTCGAGCACGTCCTTCGAGGTCGTCAGCGACAGGCCGTGGCCGTGATCGCTCTGCGCCGTCAACGTCGAGCCATAGTCGGCATCCGACTGGTCGTGCAGCACGAAGCCACGGTCGCTCGCCATCGGTCCGCCGTAACAGACCGGCTGTGCGCCGAGGACCGCGATCTCGAGCTTCATGTCGACGCGCTCGAACAGCTTCTCGAGCGTGAGGTCGGTGGGTCGATTGATCACGACGCCCATCGCGCGCTCGGGCGTGTGCTCGAGCAGGTAGACGACGGTGTCGGAGAAGCGCGTGTCGGCCATGCTGGGCATGGCGATCAGGAAGTGGTTCGCGAGACTGAGCGTCGACGGATGCGAGAGGTCGACCGGGCCGGCAGCATCGCCGGGATCGACCGCATCCGCCTTGCCGTCCGTGGATGCGGGGTCGGACATGACCGCATTGTAAACGGCGGGTCCGGTCGGCACAATCGACGCCCCTCGATGCGGCGCTTCGAATCGCGACCTCCGCATCCGGCGGCCTTCACGAAAGCAACCTGAGAAAAGCCGCCATGGCATTGCACGCACCCGAACACGAACGGGGACTCGTCTGGTTCCGTCGCGATCTGCGTCTCGACGACCAGGCCGCGCTTCATCACGCATTGCGGACCTGCCGGCAGGTGTGGTGCCTGTTCGTGTTCGACACCGACATCCTCGCGCCGCTGCTCGAACGCGGCCTGAAGCGCGACCGCCGCGTCGAGTTCATCCG
>CAXTPX010000475.1:0-3444 GCA_964246005.1 uncultured Burkholderiaceae bacterium
CTGCGCGAAGAACGGCGCATGCCCGAGGATCAGCTGCGGCAGGATCTGCTGGGTCGCGCGCTTCTCGTCGCTGGCCAGCAGCGGCTCGACCATCGCGGGGTCGATCAGCGTGGCCGCGTACGCGAGGAACATCGGGATGAACGCGAAGCAGAAGTACATCACGCCGCCCAGCACCGATGCGCGGCCGGCGATCTTCTCGTTCTTCGCGGACGCCACGCGCTGGAACACGTCCTGCTGCGGAATCGATCCGAGCATCATCGTGAACAGCGCGCCGACGAAGCCCAGCATCGACACGAAGTTCCACCCCGGCCAGAAGTTGGAGAACTTGCCGGCGTCGATCGCATGCTGCACGACGACGCCGACACCGCCGGCCTGACCGCTGACCTCGGCGCCGATGTACAGCATGCCGACGACGATCACGATCATCTGGATGAAGTCGGTGATCGCGACCGACCACATGCCGCCGTAGATCGTGTAGATCATCACGGTCGACGCGCCGATGATCTTGCCCCACGTCTCCGTGATGGCGCCGCCGGACACGACGTTGAAGACGAGGCCCAGCGCCGAGATCTGCGCGCCGACCCAGCCGAGGTACGAGATCACGATGGCAAGCGCCACCAGCACCTCGACGAGGCGCCCGTACTTGTTGCGATAGAAGTCGCCCAGCGTCAGCAGGTTCATGCGGTACAGCTTCCGCGCGAAGAACAGGCCGACCAGCACGAGGCACAGCGACGCGCCGAACGGATCGGCGACGACGCCGCCGAGACCCTCCTTCAGGAAGGTGGCCGGGATGCCAAGCACCGTCTCCGAACCGAACCACGTCGCGAACACGGTGGCGGTGACGACGTACATCGGCAGCGACCGCCCGGCGTTCGCATAGCCGCTCGAGTCCTGGACGAACCTGCCCGCGTACAAGCCGATACCGACCGAGATCACCCAGTAGATGATGACGAACCAGAAGAGATTGCTCATGGACTCTTGGCTAGCGGGAGGAAGAGGAGGCTGATCGCCTTCGATCGATTATAGGATTCACTTCCGGCGCGAAGGCACTGGTTGTTCGATCGCGATTTCTTGCGCATGCTGGCGCGGATGTTGCGTGCCGCGTTGCGCTCCTGCCCCGACGCCTTCCCTTTCTCGAGGACCCACCATGCAACGAGCGACTGTCGCGCTACGGAACGTCCTGCTGCTCCTCTGCCTGTTCGTCGTCGGCGCCGGCGCGTGGGCGGACGAACCGCTGAAGATCGCCTTCGTCTACCTCGGGCCCATCGGCGACGGCGGCTGGACCTATCAGACCAACCAGGGGCGGCTCGCGCTCGAGAAGGCGATGGGGTCGAAGATCAAGACCGTCTACGTCGAGAACGTGCCGGAGAGCGCCGACGCCGAACGTGTGCTGCGCCAGCTGGCCGTCGACGGCAATACGCTGATCTTCGCGTGCTCGTTCGGCTACGGCGAGTCGGTGCTGAAGGTGGCGAAGCAGTTCCCGAAGGTGCACTTCGAGCACGTCAACGGCTTCAAGACCGCGGCGAACGTCGTCGACTACCAGCCGCGCTTCGAGGAGGGCTTCTACCTGCTCGGCATCATCGCCGGCCGGATGACGAAGACGAACACGCTCGGCTTCATCGGCTCCTTCCCGATCCCCGACGTCGTGCGCGATGCCGATGCCTTCACGCTCGGTGCACAGAGCGTCAATCCGAAGATCAGGACGAAGGTGATCTGGGTCAGCACGTGGTACGACCCGGGCAAGGAACGCCAGGCGGCCGAAGCGCTGATCGCGCTCGGCGCGGACGTGCTGGCGCAGAACACCGATTCGCCGGCGGCCATCCAGGCGGCCGAAGCCAAGGGCATCTACGCGTTCGCGCTCGACTCCGACATGTCGAAGTACGGCCCGAAGGCGCACCTGACCGCGAGCACCGAAGACTGGGGCGGCTATTTCATCCAGGAAGCCAACATGGTGCTCAACGGCACCTGGACCGGCAATCGCCAGACCCGTTGGGGCCTGAAGGAAGGCATGGTCGCGATCGCGCCGTTCAACGCGGCGATCCCGGCCAGCGTGGTCAGTGAAGTCAACGCGAAGAAGCAGGCGCTGATCGACGGGACGCTCGTTCCGTTCAAGGGTCCGCTGAAGGACAACGCCGGCACTGTCCGCGTCGCCGCGGGCGCGACGATGTCGACACCCGACTACATGTCGATCAACTGGTACGTCGACGGCATCGAAGGCACGTTGCCGAAGTAGCGCGACACACGAGGCGCCGCGACCATGGCTTTCGAGGTGCCGGTCATCGACATCGCACGATTCGATTCGGGATCGGTCGACGACCGTCGCGCCGTCGCGATGGCGGTCGATCGCGCGGCCACGGAGGTCGGCTTCATGCAGATCGTCGGCCACGGCGTGCCGGATGCGACGATCCGCGGGCTGACCGAGGCGATGGACGCGTTCTTCGCGCTGGACGTCGCGACGAAGATGCGCTATCGCCCGCCGTCGGTCGAGACCAATCGCGGTTACTCGGGACCGCTGAGCGAACGGCTGAGCTACAGCCTCGGCGTCGCGTCGGCAGCCGACTTGTTCGAAGCCTTCAACGTCGGCACGCCGGCGTCGCGCTATCCGCACCTGGCGTTGCCGACCGACCAGTACGCGGAGAACATTTGGCCGGATCCCGGTTTCCGCGCGAAGGTCGAAGCCTGGTTCGAGCAGGCGGCGGTGCTCGCGAGGCGCATGACCGCGATCTTCGCGGTGGCGCTCGGCCTGCCGGAAGACTGGTTCGCCGCCTACCAGGACCACTCGATCGACGTGCTGCGGTTGAACCACTACCGGATGCCGGATACCCGCGTGTCGTTCGACGACGGCCAGCTCGGCATGGGCGCGCATACCGACTACGGCATCGTCACGATCCTGTGGGCCGACCCGGTGCTGCCCGGACTCCAGATCCTCGACGCGACCCGGACCTGGCACGACGTGGCACCCGCCCCCGGCGCGCTCCTCGTCAACCTCGGCGACCTGCTCGCGCGCTGGACCAACGATCGCTGGCTCTCGACGATGCATCGCGTGCTGCCGCCGATCGATCGCGACGGTCGCGTCGTCCGGCGTCGCTCGGCGGCGTTCTTCCACGACGGGAATGCCGATGCGGTCGTCTCGTGCCTGCCCGGCTGCGCCGCGACGCCCGACGACGTCCTGTACCAGCCGATCACGGTCGGTGATTACATCGCCGCGAAGCTCGCCGGTTCGCGCGGCCTCGAACTCAACGCGGACGCCGAACGCGAGGCCGCACGCCTGAACGGCGCCTGACGGCGCGTCACGCGCTCGGATGGAAGCTGCGCCCGAGCGACGCGGGCTGGTTCAGCAGGATCGTCGTCGGGTTGCGGCAGATCAGCACCAGCACGACGACGGTCGCGACGTACGGCAGCATCGACAGGAACTCGGACGGAACGGGAATGCCGAGGCCCTGC
>CAXTPX010000476.1:0-3443 GCA_964246005.1 uncultured Burkholderiaceae bacterium
CAGTCGGCGCGTCCGCGGCGCCGTCGCGGATCTCGCAGTGACGCGTCGTGCGATCGTCGCCGGTCGTTCCCGAGCCCACCAGGCGCGACTTCAAGACCGCGGGATGCCGCGCGACGATCGCGGCGACTTGCGCCGGATGCACGAACATGCCGCGCACCTTCGTCGTCTGGTCGGCCCGGCCCATCCAGCCCTTGATGCGCAGGTTGGTCCGGCCGCACGGCGACGCGCCGTCGAGCACCGCCGACAGGTCGCCGGTCGCGAAGCGCACCAGCGGATAGTCCTCGTTGAACGAGGTCACGACGATCTCGCCGACCTCGCCCGCGGCCACCGGCGTGCCGGTACCGGGTCGCACGATCTCGACGATCACGTCCTCGTCGACGACGAGCCCCGGATGCACGACGCCGCCGCTCCGCGTCTCATAGGCCACGCAGCCGAGGTCCGCCGTCCCGTACAGCTGCAGCACGACCTCCATGCCGTGCTCGAGCAGCCACGTGCGCAACGAAGGCGGCAGCGGCTCGGCGCTGACCAGCGCGCGACGCAGGCTCGACGTATCGGCGCCGGTCTCCGCCGCCTTCTCGAGGATGAGCTTCAGGAACGACGGCGTGCCGGCGTACATCGCGGGCTTCAGCGCGGCGATCGCCTGCAACTGCATGTCGGTGTTGCCGACGCCGGCCGGAATGATCGGACAGCCGATCTTTCGTGCGGCGCCCTCGACCATGAACGCGGCCGGCGTGAAGTGGTACGAGAACGCGTTGTGCACGATGTGGCCGGGCCGCAAGCCAGCGGACCACATCGGTCGAGCGAAGCGCCACCAGTCGTCGCCGCGACCCTCGGGATCGAAGACCGGACCGGGCGACATGAAGAGCCGCGACAGGCCCGACGTGTCGGTCGCCGTCAGGCCACCCCACGGCGGCGTCTCTTCCTGAAGCGTCTTCAGGTCGGACTTGCGCGTGACCGGCAGCGCAGCGAGCGCGGCGCGATGATCGATCGATCGAGGGTCGATGCCGTCGAGGATGCGGGCGAAGCCGCGCGACTCCCGCGCGCGGGCGATCTGCGTGGGCAGGCGCGCCATCAGGTCGGCCTCGCGTGCCGCGGGATCGCGAACTTCGCACCCGTCGAAATACATTCCGTCGGGTCCGGCGCCTGTTTCTCGCTCGTTCATTCGCTCATCCTTCATCGCCCGCCGTCGCGGATCGACTGCTGCATCTTCTTCGACAGCTTCGCCATGACGACATGATGAGCCTCGGTCAGCAGCACCTTCGCCTCGGTGTCGGTGAGGCGCCGCACGCCTTCGACCTTGACCCACTTCGCTTTCGCGAGATACGGCGCGGGCATGAAACCTTCGCGATCGGTGAGCTCCAGAAAGCGCGCGTCGTCGGCCTTGAACATCAACTGGTCGACGAGCTTGTCCCCTTTCAGCGTGAACATCGCGAACATCTTCGCGCCGACCGAGAACACGGGATGCACGCTGTCCTCGAACGCCCACTTCAGGTCGCGGGTCGCGCCCGGAAGCTTGGCGCAGAAATCGTGGGCTTTGGCGATGTTCATCTGCAACGCTCCCGCGACGCAGGATTTGCGGCAAACGCCACCGGGTTCCCGCCTTCGCGGGAACGACAAGGCAGAAGAGCGTGCGCGAGCGGCGTCGCTTCACTCATCCGTGATCTTCGTCGCACGTCGCTTCGCCTCGTCGATGAACTTGCGCTGCTCGGGCGCCGTGTCGACGGCATAGCGATCGAAGCCGCTGCCGGACGCCTTCTTCAGATCTCCGTGCAGTTTGCCGTCGGTCTCGTGGAAGTGCACGAACGCTTGACCCGTGAGATAAAAAGTGCCCGGCTGCTTCTCGCGCAGCTGCGGAATCGCGCGAAGCTGACGGATCAGCTCCTGCAGTCTTGCCAGTGCCTCGGGTCCGGCGTGGGCCATCGCTTCGGTGAACTCTAGGACAACCAGCGCTTCCGTCGACGATAGAACTTCGTGTCGCGAAAGCTCTTCCTCGTCTGGTCGCCGCCCGCGCTCGCGACGCCGAGATAGAACTCCTGCACGTCCTCGTTGGCGGCCAGCGACGCTGCGTCGCCGTCCATCACGACGCGGCCGTTCTCGAGGATGTAGCCGTAGTCGGCGTTCGACAGCGCGACCGTCGTGTTCTGTTCGGCGAGGAGGAACGACACGCCTTCCTTCTGGTTCAGGTCGCGCACGATCGCGAAGATCTCCTCGACGATCTGCGGCGCGAGACCCATCGACGGCTCGTCGAGCAGGATCATGCCGGGCTTCGCCATCAACGCGCGGCCGATCGCGGTCATCTGCTGTTCGCCGCCCGACGTGTAGCCGGCCTGGCTGGTCCGCCGCACCTTCAGTCGCGGGAAGTAGGCGTAGACCCGTTCGAGCTGCTCGGCCAGGGCAGCGCGGCCGAGGCGTCGCGTGTACGCGCCGGTCAGCAGGTTCTCCTCGATCGTCAGGTGCGCGAAGCAGTGACGACCTTCCATCACCTGGATCACGCCGCGCTTGACGAGGTCGTGCGGGGTGAGCCGGTCGATCCGGTCGCCTTCGAGCTCGATCGAGCCCTTCGTCACGTCGCCGCGCTCGGCCCGCAACAGGTTGGAGATCGCCTTCAGCGTCGTGGTCTTGCCGGCGCCGTTCGCGCCGAGCAGCGCGACGATGCGGCCCTTCGGCACGACCAGCGACACGCCCTTCAACACGAGAATCACGTGGTCGTAGATGACCTCGATGTTGTTGACCGCGAGGAGGGGTGCGGGCGATGGGATGGGGAGAGCGGCCATGTGGTCGACAACGAGAGCGATCTATTCGTCGTTCCCGCGAAGGCGGGAACCCGGTGTCTTTCGTGCATCGGCCGCGATCAACGCCGCTGGGTCCCCGCCTGCGCGGGGACGACGACATGGTGGGATCAATGGCATGAGACCGAACCGCGCTGCACGAAGCGCTCAGGACTCCTTCGAGCAGTCCCGCGGCGTGATGCCCTTCTGCTTCCCGTAGTCGATCGCCGACTGCTCGAGCAGCGGCCGCACCAGCGCGCGGTTGCCGTCGATCCAGTCCGACACCAGGTTCCACTTCGTGCCGTCCCACTGCTGGATCTTGATCTTTCCCGAGCCTTCGTGGTCCGCGCAGCTCGTCTTCATCGTCGGCATCAGGCCGGTCGCGTTGAGCGCCTTCAGGCGCGCGTCGGACAGGTCGAGATGCTCGAGCGCCCAGCGGATCTGCTCGCCGTCCATCACCTTCTTGCCGTACTTCGCCTGCGCGACGCGGATCGCCTCGACGGTGATCATGCCGATCACGACGCCGCGGTTGTAATTGATGCCGCCGATCTTGGAGCGGTCCTGCATGTTGCCGGTGGGCGTGGCGCCGTACAGCGTCTTCTCGATGTCGAGGATCAGCGGCGTCTTGCCCGAGACGTTCATCGCCGCCGACATGTAGCCCTTGGCCGCGTCACC